>CAMDSO010000035.1 GCA_945906935.1 Bordetella parapertussis | reverse complement strand
GGCTCAACCGGCGCTGGTGGCACGCAACATCTGGCCGGCGTTATTCTGAGTAACTTGTCGGGTGCGAAATTTTTTCACGTGCCCTACAAGGGCGGCGCGCAGGTCGTCAACGATCTGCTCGGCGGCCAGATCCAGATGTCGTTTACCGCGCATCCCGTCACCAAGCCTCATCTTGAATCGGGCCGCATTCGCGCACTCGCCGTCACAACGGCCAAGCGTTCACCCGCCCTGCCCAACCTGCCGGCCATCGCAGAAACGGTTCCCAACTACGAGATCAACACCTGGTACGGCATGATCGCGCCGGCGCGCACCCCGCCCGCCATCCTCGATTGGTTGCATCGCGAAGTCTCAGCAATACTGCAACAACCCGCGATTAAACAGGGGCTCGCGGCCGATGCCACCGATGTGATGACTGCCAGCCGCGATGAATTCGGCAAACTGCTGGCGCGCGAGGTCATCAAATGGCGCGAGATTATCCGTCAGGCCGGCGTCTCCAAAGAATAGAAAAAGGAATCCCCATGCGAAACACCAATCTCGTCATCATCCTGTCCGACCAGCACAATCCGCGCGTGATGGGCTGCGCTGGACATGCGATGATAAAGACTCCAAATATCGACGCGCTGGCCGCGCGCGGCACACGCTTCTCGTCGGCCTATACGAACTGTCCGATCTGCGTGCCGGCGCGCGCCAGTCTCGCCACCGGTCGTTATGTGCATGACATCGGCTTCTGGGACAATGCGATCGCCTACGACGGCAGCGTGCCGAGCTGGGGCCACCGCGTCATGGAACAAGGTCACCAGGCGGTGTCGATCGGCAAACTGCATTACGTCAGCTCCGATCCGGCGCGCAACGGCTTCACGCAGGAAATTCTGCCGATGCATCTGGCTGACGGTGACGGCGACGTGGTCGGATTGATCCGCGACGAACTGATCGTGCGTAAGGGTGCTGCGAAGCTTGGCCCCGAGGCCGGCCCAGGCGAATCCGACTACACGCGTTACGACCGCAGCATCGCCGAGAACGCCTGTCGCTGGCTGAAAGAAGAAGCGCCGAAAATCGCAGACAAGCCTTGGGTTTTGTATGTCGGCTTCGTCTGCCCGCATCCGCCGCTGATCGCGCCACCGGAATATTTCGCGATGTATGCCGATCTCGAGATTCCCCTGCCCGACATGTACGCTGAGAGCGAGCGGCCGCGCCATCCCTGGCTCGATTTCATGCGCAAGGGCCGCCCCTACGATGCTGGCTTTACGGGGCCCGCCATGGTCAAACGAGCGCTGGCTGCGTATATGGGGTCGGTCAGTTTTCTTGATCACAATGTCGGGCAGGTCGTCAACGCCATCGAGCAGGCTGGCCTCAACAACTCAACACGCATTATCTACAGTTCGGATCACGGCGAGAATCTCGGCACGCGCGGCCTCTGGGCCAAAAATACCTTGTATGAAGAATCGGCCGGCATTCCGTTGATCATGGCCGGCCCTGAAGTACCCGCCGGAAAAATTATCGGTGACCCCGTCACACTCGTAGATATTTTCCCGACGGTACTCGAATGCGTAGGCGTCAAACCAACACAGGCCGACGCGGCTCTGCCCGGCGCATCGCTATTGGCAGGCGCCGCGCGTGGCAGCATGCCTCAGCGTACCGTGTTGTCCGAATATCACGCGGCGTCATCACCGTCAGGCGCGTTCATGATCCGCCACGGGCGTTTCAAATATATTCATTACACGGGTTACGCGCCGATGCTCTTCGATCTTGCAAACGATCCGCACGAGCGCCGCGATCTGTCCAGCGATGCATCGCACAAATCAGATCTCGACGCCTGCGAAGCCGCATTGCGCAGACTGCTTGACCCAGAAGCCGTGGACAGGCGCGCACAAGGTGATCAAACCGCCATGATCGAAAAACTCGGCGGCAAGGAAGCAGTGCTGGGTCGCGGGGCTATTCGCCATTCGCCGCCGCCGGGCGTTAAAGCTACGCGCATCGTCGCCGAACGGGGTTAGCCGATCATAAAACGCCGGCTTTAATCCGCGCGTGCGCCCGAGGCTTTGACGACTTTGGCCCATTTGGCGATGTCGTTGCGGATGATTTGCGCGAACTGCTCCGGTGTGTTGCCGACCGCATCGGCCCCCTCCGCCGTCAGTCGCTCCTGCATTTCACGCGTCTGTGCGATCTTCACAATGGCGCCATTGAGTCGCGCAATGATCTGTGGCGGCGTCGCTGCGGGTGCAAGCACACCGAACCACGCCGTCGCCTCGTAGCCGGGCAAACCAGACTCCGCAACCGTCGGCAAATCGGGCACGCCGGCCGCGCGTTTGGCCGTCGTCACGGCAAGCGCTTTGAGTTTGCCGCTGCGCACATGCGGCAACGCCGGCGGAATATTCGGAATGGCCAGCGCGATCTGGCCGGCGATCACAGCAATGACCGCCGCAGGTGATCCTTTGAATGGAATATGAACGATATTGATACCAGCCATCGTCTTGAACATCTCACCTGAGAGGTGAGCAGTCGACCCATTGCCGCCAGAACCGAAGGTCAATTCGCCGGGCTTGGCCTTCGCCAGAGCGATCAACTCCTTGACGTTGCGTACCGGCAGGGTTGGATGCACGATCAATATATTCGGCGCCAACGCCACCAACGTCACTGGCGCAAAATCCTTGACGGGATCGTAAGGCAGCTTCGCGTAGAGACTTGGATTGACCGTATGAGCACCCGCATTACTCATGATTAGCGTGTAGCCGTCGGGCGGCGCCTTGGCGGCCGCCTCCGAACCGATGATGCCACCGGCACCGGGCTTGTCGTCAATCACAATCGCCTGCCCCAAGGCCTCGGTGAGTTTCTGGCCAATCGCACGCGCCATGATATCGGGACCACTACCCGGCGCCGACGGCACGATCATGCGTATCGGCTTCGATGGATAATTCGTGTCGCTTTGCGCATGGGCCTCAGCAACGCCGCACGCCAACGCAATACAGAGGAAGGTTTTATTCACATACATAAGCGTAGCTTTCGAATCAATTATGGGCTGATGTTATCATGCAAAAAAAATCAGGACATCCAATGCCATGAAGCTTGAACGCATCGAACCGCTGGTATTCAATGTATCGGCAAAGACCAACTGGTTTTTCATGCGCGTCACCAGTGACAACGGACTCACGGGCGTTGGCGAAGCGTCGCTCAACGGCTTTGAGACTGCGCAACTGGCCTATGCAGGCGATTTCTGCGCGACGCTGATCGGCAGGCCGGTTGCAGACCTCGCCCCGCAGCTGCGTGTTTACGCCCATTCTCCCGGCGGCCTGATCGCCAGCTCCATCGTCAGTGCAGTTGAACAAGCGGTGACGGATTTACGTGCCAAAGAGGCCTGCCTGCCGGTGCATATGCTGCTTGGCCAAGCACGGCGCAAGTCGGTTCCGGTCTACGCAAATATCAACCGCGGTGCGCGCGACCGCACGCCCGCGGGCATTGCACAAGCGGCGCGCAACGCCGTCGACGCAGGCTTCGGTGCGGTAAAAATTGCGCCCTTTGACGGCGTCTGGTTTGGCGATGCAGATACCGTCGCACGTGATACCAAAACAACGCTGGGTATCGACCGCATCTACGCCATACGCGAAGCGGTCGGACCCGATATCAAGATTATGGTCGATTGCCACTGGCGATTTAATGAGGCCTCGACGCTCGACATCATGCGCCGACTGCAGGACGCCCACCTGTACTGGCTGGAATGCCCGCTCTCTGAAAATCCTGATCACTACGCTGCACTTGCGCGCATCCAACGGCAAACCAGTGCGGCCGGCCTGCAACTCGCCGGCGCCGAGCGTCAGATCGCCACGACGGGTTTCGCACCGTTTATTAAAGACAAGTTGCTCGATATCGTAATGCCCGACGTCAAATACGCCGGTGGTTACGATGAAATGCTGAAAATTGCGACGCTGTGCGAACAGCATGGCGTCGCGTTTTCCCCGCATAACCCGACGGGTCCGATCTGCAACCTCGCCAGTATGCATCTGTGCATGGTCGCCCCCGCCTTTCTGATACTCGAACATCAATTGGCGGAAAGCCCGCTCTACTTCGATGTCGTCGGCGGCTACAAACCCAGGCTGGTGGATGGCTGCTTTGAATTACCGGATACGCCTGGGATTGGCGTCACACTTGACGATGCGGTCCTCGCAAGGCATCCCTATCAAGCGCTCGCCGCGGCTGCCAATCTCGACCCGCGTTTGGGGTAACCGCTGACCAAGATCTCCTAAAACTGGTCGGCCGGATATTCCTCTTCCGGTTGACGCACGATCGGCGCCGCACCACCGCTGACGAACATTTCCTGTCCGGTGGTGTAGGTCGCCAGATCACTGGCAAGAAACAGACAAGCATTGGCCACTTCCTGCGATTGTCCCTGACGCCCCATGGCAACGCGGGTCATGCGCGCGGCAAAACCATTTTCCACCCCCGGATACCATTCCGGATGCGGACGCTGCGTATCAATGGTGCCCGGCACGACTATATTCACCGTCACCCCAAACTGCGCGACCTCGTTGGCCAACGCGCGCGTCAGTCCGACCAGCCCCATTTTGCTGCTAACGCCATGGGCGCGGCGCGGCTTGCCGTTATAGCCGTCGCTGCCGCCCATATTGATGATGCGGCCCCACTTCTTACGCACCATGGCAGGCAACACCGCCTGGCTCAGAAAAAACGGTGCGCGCAAGTTCACCGACAGCACGCGATCCCATTCTTCAAGTGATATCTGGGAGATTTTCGAATGTGGTCTTACTGCTGCGTTGTTGATCAAAATATCAATGTCACCGAATTCTGCTGCGACCTTTTTCACCGCCGCCTGACATTGCGCAACTTCGGCGAGATCCGCCTGACACAGACCCGCGCGACCACCGGCGGCGATGACTTCATCAACCACGCCCTGCGCGGTCTTCGCATCTTCGTTATACATGATCACCGGCAGCGCCCCGGCACCGGCGAGGGTCAGCGCCACGGCACGGCCGATATTGCGGCCGCCACCGGTGATCAGTGCAACGCGTCCGGCAACGCCGCAGGATTTCTCGTCAAATCGGGGCAGACTATTACTCATCATTCTTACTCATCATTCAGACCTTTCATTACGCACAAGCCGAGCGCCTGATTCGTTGCTCAATGTTAGTTTGCCGCACACACTGCGCCAGCGAGGGCTCGAGATTAACCTGCCGCTACTGCGTGCAAGGCCGGCGTACGTTCAGCCCAATCGGGCACCGCAATTTCACGCATCACCACCTCGGGTCGGCGCAAATAATCGACCAAGACACGCGGCCCCGGCGCGGTTGCGGCGGGGCCTATGCCCAGACCAAGCAGCCGCGCATGGGCGACAATCGCGGCGCCAAACGCCACGCGCGCTGATTCGTATTGCACCAGCGCCTGCTCAACATTTTCGTCGTAGGCCAGCAAGGCGTCGGTCAATGCGACCGCGTCACCGGCGGCCTTGGTCACGCCGAGTCCGACGTGCGGGCGCGCGACAAACGCGGCATCACCGAGAATGGCGACGCGGCCGAATACCAGGCGCGTCGACTCCAGATCATAAATCGGCTGGAAAAAAGGTTCGGGTGCCTTGCGCAACACCTCGACAAACTGTGGTGCCAACAGGCGTTCGGCGTCGGCATACATCGCCGCAATGACCTCCGGCCGGATACGATCGGGCGGAATGTTGTTCTCGTAACGGCGGCCGCTTACATCGGTAAACAAAGCAGCCAGTTCAGACTGCGTGGGAACTGGCCGATACCAGACGAAGTTATAGCGTCGCAGTCCAGGCTGGGTGGTGTAATCGCGACCAGCGACCAGATAAGTCAGCAACATTTCGCCCGGTGGCAGGCCGAAGGCCATCCGGTCAGCCAGCGCCGTTTGCGTCTCCGCACTCAGTGCGCCTTCATCAACCAGTCCACGCCAGGCGACATAGCCGACGTATTGCGGACGCGTCGTCGGTGCCACCTGCGCCCGCACGCTCGAACGGATGCCGTCGGTACCAATTAGCAGGTCGCCGTGCGCACTTGAACCGTCTGAAAAATAAGCAGTGACGCCAGCGGCATCCTGCTCCAGCCGCTCAAACGACCGGCTGTAGTGATAAGAGCCGGCGGGAAAGACATCCTTCAACAACCGATAAAGCCGGCCCCACGCCGTCAAGGTCTGCTGTAGCGGCATCTCGGCAACGACGCGCCCCAGGGTATCGAGCGTGGCCCGCGCAGTGGTATCGCAGCCTATGGTCTCGTCGACCACCGCGCCAGCGCGGCGGACGGCGGCAAACAGTTCATCATGGGTGACGATACCAGCGCCACGATCCGCCAGTGCTTCGCCGACGCGTTCGAAGATTTCAACCGACCAGCCCGCCTTCATCAGCAAGGTCGCAGCGAACAAACCGCCGAACGACCCACCGATGACGAGGGCTTTGCGTTGCTTGCCCATCACGGGCCGGCTCAGGCCGCAGCGGCTTCGTCGCCCGGATAATTCAATTCGATGACAACACCGCTAGGGTCATCAAGGAAAATCTGAAACAGGTTGAGGCTGGGAACGTTGCGCTCACGAAACGGCACCTTGATGGCGGCGAAATGTTTGGCCATGCCTTTTGCGTCGGTGCCGACAAAGGCGATGTGATCGAAGGTGCCGGTGCCGTTTTTCATATCTTCAATGCTACGGTCGCCCAGATACTCCTTCAACCCGTCCGGATTGTTTGGATCGATACCGATGATGTGCACCATCGCGTTGTCATAGGAATCATGGCTGCCGTTGTAAAGCCACAAGCCGGGAAAATTGAACGGTGGGCGCGGGCCAACGGTAAACCCCAGCGCCTCGGTATAAAACTTGCGGGTCGCCTCAAGGTCGAGAGTACGAATCGAATAATGGCTGATCTTGGATAACGGCATAACGGTCTCCGGAAATGGTCAGGGTACGAGCGGTCGATTATAAAACAGTTGGCCCCCGCTTCTGTGTTGGCAGCGGCGCAGAAGCGCCGCTTGAACAGCACGCCAGCACCGAGGCCACGACGGGCAAACGGTGCTGGCGCTTTTGTTTGCAGCTCAGCGTTTGATCTTCAGGAGCTTGGCCGAGGTACCGCCCATGATCTTGTCTTTATCGGCGCGGGTCAGACGCGGCACGCTTTCGATCAGTTTGACCGGGTTTTCCTCGCCCATATCGTACGGATAGTCGGTACCCAGCAGCACATGATCAACACCCCATTTATCAATCGAATGGCGCAGCATCTGCGTGTCGAAAGTAATGGTGTCGAAATAAAACTTCTTCAGGTAACTGGTGGGCGCCTTCTTGATCACGGTGTGACAGTCGCGGCGCGCGCGGTGCGCATGGTCCATGCGCGCCCAATAGTGGGCAAGAAAACCGCCTGAATGCGGCAGCACGATCTTGAGTTTCGGGAAACGCTCCATCACGCCATCGAAAATCAGGTGACTGACGGCGACCGTGGTTTCCAGCGGATTACCGATCACGTTGTTGAAGTAATGATCGATAAAGCGGTTGCCATTGGTGTATCCCAGCGGGTGCATGAAGATGACGATATCGAGCTCCTGCGCCTTGGCAAAGAACTTGTCGAGGCCAAGACTCGGATCGGTCAAATCTTTGCCATTGACGTTGGGCAGGATTTCCACGCCGCGCATGCCGAGTTTCTTCACGCAGCGTTCGAGTTCGCGCGCCGCCATCGTCGCATTCTGTAAGGGCACCGTGCCCATCGCCACAAAGCGGTCCGGCCAGGTCGCGGCGATTTCCGCCAGTCGCTCATTGGCTTCGCGTGCAAGTTCAAGTCCATATGCCGGTTCGGCCCAGTAGTAACACTGGTTGGGGGCCGGGCAGATCGCCTGGATATCGACGCCCATGCGATCCATGTCTTTCAAGCGCACTTCGATCGTCGACAGCTTGGGGCCGCGATCCTGCACCTGTTTGACGTTCACCTCTTTGGTCAGCGCATTGGCGAACTGGCTGGCCGGCTCATATTGGGCCGGGTTCAACGGCGCAACCTTGGCCGCCAGTACGGGATTTTGATAATGGCAGTGAATATCAACACGCAGGCTGCGGCCTTTGCGATCACGCACAATTTTGGTCGAGGCGCGGCTTGCCGCCATCGCGCTGCTGTGGCGGTGTACCGGGTCGTTACAGTCCTGCGGGTTGCACGTGAACATCATGATGCTTGCTCCTTTCGGTTCAGATAAATTCAAAATACCCCGAGGTGCTGGGTCAACAGTGCCTCGTTGTCACGAACTTGCTCAACGCCGCCCGCAAACACCACGCGACCAGTGTTGAGCATCACGACGTCGTCGGCCAGATCCAGCGCCAGCTTCAGGTTTTGTTCGACCAGCACGATCGACTGTCCGGCCGCTTTCAAACACGCGATTGTACGCCCGACTTCAGCAACAATCAGCGGCGCCAGCCCTTCCGAGGGTTCATCCATCAGCAACACACGCGGGTTCCCCATCAGCGCGCGCGCAATCGCCAGCATCTGCTGCTCGCCCCCAGAGAGCGAACCGGCTTGCTGATGCAGGCGTTCACGCAAGCGCGGGAAGAGGTCGCAGACGCGATCGAGCGTCCACGGCGTGGCCACACCTGCACGCGACTGTCGTGCCACCTCGAGATTTTCGCGTACGCTCAGGCTGGCAAAAACACGGCGGCCCTGCGGCACGAAGCCGATGCCCTTACGCGAAATCGCCTCCGGCGCCAGCCGAGTGATCGACTCGCCAAACAAACGGATTTCACCCTCACGCGGCGGCAAAAAGCCAACGATCGAACTCATGCAGGTCGTTTTGCCGGCACCGTTACGTCCCAGCAACGCCAGCACGCGCCCGCTATTCAAGCTAAACGAAACCTCATGCAGCACATGGCTATCGCCATACAGCGCATTGATTCCAGACACCGACAGCGCCGCCTGCTCAGTCGCCAAGATAAACCTCGCGCGTCTTTGGATGCGCCACCACCTCGGCGCGGGTGCCCTCGACAATCACGCTGCCGTAATGCAGGACGGTGATACGCTCGGCCAGATCGAGTGCGAGATCCATATCGTGTTCGATCATGATCAAGGTGGTCTCCCGCGGAATAGCGGCGATCAATGCGCCGACCGCAGCGCGCTCTTCACGCGACAGTCCGGCAAAGGGTTCGTCGAGCAGCAGCACCTTCGGCTTCTGCGCCAGCGCCATGGCAATCTCAACCCGGCGCTTCTCGCCATAGGACACCTCGCTGAGACGGCGCCCCGCGAGATGCTCAAGACCAACGCGCGCGAGTACGCCGCGCGCATCTTCATACAAATGGCCATAACCGCTCAAGGCGGCAAACATATTCCAACGCGCCGCACTCAGGCCCAGCAGCGACAGCGCCACGTTGTGTTCCAGCGTGGCGGAAGAAAACAGCGTAATGATCTGATAGGTACGCGCCAGCCCGCGATGCGCGCGTTGATGGGGCCGCAAACCCTGCACCTCTTCACCGAACATTTTGATGATGCCGGCGTCGCGTTTGAGGTCCCCGGTGATCAGGTTAAACAGTGTCGTTTTGCCGGCGCCGTTCGGCCCGATGATCAAGCGCCGCTCGCCCGGCATCACTTCGAGCGACACGTCGTTAGTTGCCGGTAATCCACCGAAGGATTTTTTCAAACCCTGTAGTTGCAACGCTGCGGTCATTGCCGCCTCCAGCGTGCCCACAAGCGTTTGACGCCAGGCACCAGCCCGTCGGGCATAAAGACAACAATCAGCACGAAGACGAAGCCGAGCAGCATGTTCCAGCGCTCGACATAAGCCGACACATAGTTCTTCAGGAGCAGGATGATGGCAGCGCCGATCGCGGGCCCTGCTAGCGTACCGGCGCCGCCAGCGATCACCGACAGCATGGCCTCGGCGGAATTGGTCAGCGACAGTGAGGCCGGGTGTATGTACTTGTGATAGTAGACAAAGAGCAGACCCGACACACCGCCCCAAAATCCGGCGTATACAAAAGTGATCCAGCGAATCAACCACACGTTGTGGCCCAGCGTGCTCATGCGTCGCGCCTGATCACGCGTGCCCTGCAGCGCGGCGCCGAATGGAGAGGCCACCAGACGCGCGATCATCCAGAACGAAAACACCGTCACCAGCAATGCGAAAAAATAGAAGGTCGTCGAATCGTCGAGGTTCATGCCAAACACCTGCGGCCGCGTTAATCCGCGCAGGCCGTTGTCGCCCTCGGTCACCGCGACCCAACGGTTGGCGGTGCCCCACAACACCTGGGAGAGTGCCAGCGTCAACATCAGAAAGCCGAGTCCGGTTGCCCGCAACGCGATCAACCCGAAGAGACCCGCCATCAGCGTGGTACCAACGAGTGCGAGCGGCGCCGAGAGGGCGTGATCAAGCCCCCAGCGCAGCGACATCAGCGCCGACAAATAGGCCGCCACCCCGAGAAAGCAGGCGTGACCAAGCGAAGGCAGCCCGCCATAACCAACCAGCAGGTTGAGGCTGGCGGCAAAAATCGCCGCGATAAAAATCTGCGTCACCAGATTGACGTAGAACTCACCCACCGCGAAAGGCCACACCAGCAACGCCGCGATCAGCAAGGCCAGCAGGGTCTTTTTCATCATCTACGCGACCTGCCTGCCGAACAAACCGCGCGGCCGGAACGCAATCACCACGATCATCGGCAAAAACAAAATGACGTAAGCGAACTGCGGAAACAAAGCGATACCGAAGGTATACACAAAACCAATAATGAAGCTGCCGACAAAGGCACCGATCAAGCTGCCAACGCCGCCCAGTATCACCACGATCAGAGCCAGTGGCAGCATGTCGAAATCAAGCCCGGGATAGGCCGACATGATGGGGCCGCCCAGGATGCCGCCCGCCCCCGCCAGCGCCGAGCCCAGACAAAACACGATCGTGAACAAACGTGACACCGGGATGCCAACCGCGCGTGCCATCTGCATGTCGTCGACGCCGGCGCGTATCATCGCGCCCAGCCGTGTGCGCTCCATCAGCAGATACAAGCCCACCCCGGTGGCCAGCGCAATCACAACCACCGCCAGCCGGTATGCGGGAAACATGAAACCAGCGATTTCAACCGGCGATTCGAGCGATTCTGGCGTCGGCACCGGGATCGGATCCCCACCCCATATCACCAAACAGAAATCGGCAATGATGTAGGCGAAGCCCAGCGTCACCAGGACCTGCCCCAATTCGTTGCCAGCGAGTTTACGCAAAATAAAACGCTCAACCAGTCCGCCCAGCAGGGCAACCACGAGACCGCCGAGCAACGCAGCAACCCACAAATTAGGAATGACTTTAAGGATGCTGGCACCGATATAGGCGCCGAGCATGTAATAGGCGCCGTGCGTCAGATTGGCAATCCGCATCAAACCGAAGATCAGCGAAAAGCCCGCCGCCAGCAGAAACAACAATCCGCCAAGCGCCAAACTATTGAGCGTCTGGATGACCAAAAACTGCATCAATTCATCCTCGAACAAAAAGTGTTCCGCGCCGCATTGCACGGCGCGGAATACTTCATGCGGGTTACGACTCGAGATTTTTTGCCGGCGGCCAATCGCGCGAATAGACCGGATTTTTCAGAAACTCATCCGGTTTATAAGTCCAGAACTGGCTGACGTTTGGATAGGTATGTATCACCGTGTTGACCAGCCGCCCCTCCTCACGCTCGACCTTGCGGATATAAACATTACCGACAATGTTGCCGTAGCTGTCAAACGAAACCGGGCCGCGTACCGTATCGGTCTTGCTGGCGCGCAACGCCTTCATCAGTCCGGCCTTGTCGCTGATATTGCCCTTGACCGTGCGCAAGGCATTTTCCAGCACAGCCGCTTCAATATACGTCGCTGCGGCGTAAAAGCCCGGATCGTATTTCGCCTCGGCAAGAAAAGCCGCCGCGAATTTCTTGTTCAGCGGATTGTCCAGTTTGGCCGAATACCAGCAGGAGGTGACGATGCCCAGAGCCTCGACTTTCATGTTGCGCAACACCGCCTCGTCAAGTGCAGTCATGCCGCCGACGATATTGACCTTGCCGCGTAAGCCGTATTCGTTGAACTGGCGCACGTAACGAAAACCATTGGAACCGGCAAAGCCAATAAAAACGCCATCGATATTGGTTTTCAGCTGCGCGAGAAAGGTGCCGTAATCGGGGACGGTCAGCGGCGGAAACATCTTCTGCACGATCTTGCCGCCGAGTTCCTCAAAGGTGCGCTGAAAACCCGCGCACATTTCATGACCATAGGGAATGTCGTCGGCGATCACCGCCATGCGCCTGTATTTGAGCTGCTTGAAACAGTAATCGGCGAGCGGATGCGCGCATTGCGCCGAGGTCGAGGTGCCGCGCACGAACCACGGGTTCGGATTGCGCTGGGTCATGTCTTCGGCTGCGGCCACTGACAGCGTCGGCAGTTGCTGCTGGCGGATATAGTCATCGGTGGCCAGCGCCTCACCAGCGGCTAGCGGTCCGATCATGATGTTGATTTTGTCACGCTCGACCAGTTCCTGCGTCTTGCTGCGCGCCTGCGCCGGCACGCCACCGCTGTCGGCGACAAACAATTCGACCCGTCGTCCCGCCAGCATATTATTGCGTTCGCGCAAATACATCTGCAGCGCGCGCTCCATGTCGAGCCCGCCCGAGGCCAGCGGCCCGCTCTTGACTGTCATCAAGCCGATGCGTATCGCCTGCTCCTGCGAGCGAACAATGGCTGGAAAACCAAGCACCGACGCACCTGCTCCTGCTCCCGCCGCCTGTATAAACCGCCTGCGATTGATCGTCATACCGACCTCCTCAAGATGGTGAATTATTTTGAAATTCCATCTACCGCAATCGGCACTATACACCGCTCGCGGGCGGGCTATCCAGACTTGTGCACCCGCCTGTTTGAGTGGATGTGCAGCGGCAAAGGCCGGCAGCGCAAGGCAGGCGTCAGCATATCACCATGACATAACTGCGCCGCCACTGCGTGCGCCGTCAGCTACGTTTTAAATGCGGACAGTGCGGCGTCGCGCTGGCGTTGGGTCCACGGGAACGGCGCCGGCTCGTCGATTTTCAGGGTATCGGTGCGATAAGCGCGCCCACGACGCACCATCAGCGGATGCGCATCAGAGTCGACCATTTGCGCCATTATGCGCACGCCCGCACGATCGCGCGGCAGCGCCGGCTACGAGTGCGTTTCTTCCAGGCATTTGGTGATTACCAGTGACTACGCGAGCACCGCGCCATCGCCACCGATAAGTGCCGGCACTACCATCTGCGGATTAACCGTCCGATGACTCTCTGCAAACTGCTCGCCTTTGCGGAGATCAATCGCGATTTCCTCAAAAGCAATGCCTTTAAGATCGAATCCAATTCACACGCGTTACGCTGCCATTGAGCGCCAGAAGCCAAATAATTTCATTGCCATTGACAACCTCGGCAATGAAATTTCTTTGCAACCCTTGTTTGGGTGAGCGCAATCTAATCCGCGGTCACCGCGTATTGATTGATGAGGCGTCCCCAGCGTTCGATTTCGCTGCGCAGAAAAGCCTGTTGTTGATTAGCCGGAATCGCCAAGGCGCGACCGCTGTCACGCTCGACGCGTGCCACATACTCGGCGTCACGTACAACATTCAACAACAACCCGCGCAAGGCTTCGATCACCGGCGCTGGCGTTGCCGACGGCGCAAACACGCCCATCCAGGACTCGCCATCGAAACGCGTCGCACCGCTTTCATTGACGGTCGGCACCTGCGGCAGTTGCGGGGCGCGTTTGGGCGCGGACACCGCCAGCGCTTTCAGGCGCCCCGCCTCGATATATTTCAGCGAGGCGGAAAGATTATCGAACATGACATCGATGCGGCCGGCAATCATGTCGGGGTGCGCCGAAGCCGCGCCCTTGTAAGGCACGTGCAGCAGATCAAGCCCCATGCTGCGCAACAGAATACTGCCCCAGACATGCTGCACCGAGCCGATGCCCGGCGACGAGTAGGTCAGCTTACCCGGCCGCTCACGCGCATATTTGGCGAACTCGGCCAGCCCAGATACCGGCAGATCAGGCCGCGTCACAAAAACGAACGGATAAGCGGCGACAAACCCCACAGCGACAAAATCACGCAATGAGTCATAAGGCAGATTCTTATAGAGAAAACCATTCATCACGATCGAGCTGCCACTACTAAACAGCAGAGTGTGGCCATCCGCCACAGACTTGGCGACGAACTCACTCCCGGTAGCAGAGCCAGCGCCAGGCCTGTTTTCCACAAAAGCCGGCACGCGCAATTGATCCGTCAACGTCTTCGCCACATTGCGGCCGGCGATATCAGTGCCACCGCCGGCGCCCGACGCAACGATCAGGCGCAATGGACGCGCCGGAAAGTCCTGTGCAAAACCTGTGGCACACAGAGTAAAAAAACCGCTCGCTAATAGAAAACCAGCGCAAATATTGCGCCTGCTCGAAACGAGCTTGATAAATGATCTCAAAATTTCTCCCGTATACTTTCCGTTCTTCCAGGCCGTGAGCTGTTGCTACCGGTATGTGCCGCTATAATACAACGATGACAACCAGCGGCATACCGCCGCTATCCCGCAGGAGAAAACATGAATCTCAAAGGCAAGCTGTGGCTCAGTCACGTCGGCTTTTACGTGACCGACATCAATAAGATGGTCGATTTCTACACGCGCTTTCTGGGGTTTACCGTCAGCGACCGCGGACCGCGTCCGGATGGTGAAATTGTTTTCATGACACGCGATGCCAGCGAACACCACCAGCTGGTTTTTGCCACGGGCCGCCCGTCTGATCTGTCATTCAACGTGATCAACCAGATTTCCTTCCGGCTGGACGGTCTCGACACGCTGCGTGAAATGCACGCCGCTCTGAAAGACAATCCCGTCAAAATCCTTGGCCCTGTTACCCACGGCAATGCGCTGTCGAGCTATTTTCTTGATCCAGAAGGTAATCGCGTCGAATTGCTGATTGGCACACCGTGGTACGTGCCGCAACCTTGCCGTCTGCCGGTTGATCTGTCGCTACCTGACGAGCAGATGTGGTCTTCAATTGAAAAACAAGTGTGCACGATGCCAGGCTTCAAGACACATGCCGAATGGGAACGCGAGATGGAAGCGAAGCTTTCGGCGAACTGATCGAGCAGCCGTCGCAAGACCATAAAAAACGCCACCCGCAGGTGGCGTTTTTTTACGTCGAAGAAAAGCTTAGGCCGCCTTCTTCGCCGTTTTCACGCGATCGAGAATGCCGGTCGCTTTGAGTTCGGCATACATTTCTGCCTTTTTATCTTCGGGCAGCTCAAGGCAGGGCGTACGCACCGGACCACCGGGCATGCCGATGCATTCCATCCAGTACTTCATTTCCGCCGACGGCATGCGGCCATGCGGCTTGCCGTAACCACCGACCCACTTGGCGTGGATCTGACGCAGCGGCGTGAGTGTCGCGCAGATATCAATGGCTTTTTTGTAATCGCCGGCAAGCGCTGCCTGGGTATAGTCATGGATGGGCAGATAGCCAGGCACCTGATACAGGTGCGGGCAATAGTTCAGCAGCCATTGATCCTTCATCACCGTCAGGTTGTGCAACCACGGCGTCTCATCGGCGACACTGACCGTCAGTTCCTTGCCGATCATCTGGCGCAGCGAAACAGTGGCCGAAGGCGACGGACCACCCTGCTTGAAGCCGGCGACGTTGGGCAGCGTGGCCAGACGCGCGGCAAGATGCTCGCTGATCGGGTAATAAACCGAGGGAATATTGAACAGCACGATGCCGATATTGACGCGCTCGGCAATGAAGCGATAGAAATCGAACACCGCGTCGTCGTTCTTGGCGCCCTGATACGGGGTCAGGATAATGACGAAATCAATGCCGATGGCCTCGGCGTGTTTCGCCAGTTTGACCACTTCATACGGATTCTGATGATGACAGCCGGCGATCAGCGGCACGCGGCCCTTGTTGGCCTCGACGTTAATCTCGTGGCAGCGCATGCGCTCTTCGTCCGTCAGCGACCAGAACTCGGCAACGTTGCCCGAGCAGTAATGGCCGTCAATCTTCAGTTCTGAAATCGAATAGTCCAGCGCATGGGCGATCGACTTTTCGTCGATCTTGTCGTCAGCGGTGAAATGGTAGGGCAGCGCGGTCCAAACGCCTTTCAGCGCGTGACGTGCGTATTCTTTGGCTTCATTTTTACGGTATTTCATTGGAATCCTCCAGGAAGTGTAACCGACCGACCGACCCGCTCATGCTCATGATCTGGCAGGTTTCGAGGTCAAGATCGTAGCAGAAGGTCAAGTCCGTGACCAGCGGCGGCGCCCATGCGGTCGTAGCAAGCGCAGCGCTTTACACGCCACTCGAAATTGGTGAATACTCTGGCCACCGTTGAGACGTTGCAAAAGGGCGTCTTCCGCACACAAAAACCATAACAACACAGTCAGCCGGCGCGCCTCGTCATGCCGGTCTATGGTGGAGACTTTGATGAAATCTTTTTACCAGCGCGGCGCGACCGCCGCTGTGGCCTTGGGCATTACCCTCGCTGGCGGCTACGCAACGGCGCAAAGCTATCCAGCCAAACCGGTCACCGTCTACGTCGGCTTCCCGGCAGGCTCCACCAACGACAGCACCGCACGGGCGATGGCGCACCAACTCACCGAGCAAATGGGGCAGCAGTTCGTTGTCATGAATCGCGATGGTGCAGCCGGTGTGGTGGCCGCCACGGCGTTCGCAAAAATGAAGGGCGATGGTTACGCCCTCATGTGGGCCAGCGCCAGCCCTCTGGTCATGAGCCCGGCATACAATCGCAATCTCGCCTACGACCCATTGAAGGATTTTGCGCCGGTCAGCGTGTATTTTTATATCCCCTACGTCACCGTGATCCATCCTTCGGTGCCGGCAAAAAACCTGCGCGAACTGATCGCACTGGCCAAAACGCAACCGGGCAAACTCAGTTTCGGCTCCAGCGGCGTCGGTGGCGCCCTGCATCTGGCGACCGAGCTGATCCTGAATATGTCAGGCACGCGCATGCTGCATGTGCCCTATCGCGGCACGCCGCCGATGACACTTGATCTCATCGCCGGCCAGATTGATCTGGTCACCACCAGCACCTCGATGGCAGCACCGCACATACAGTCCGGCCGGCTGCGGCCGATCGGCGTCACTAGTAGCAAGCGCAGCGTGCAACTGCCGGATGTGCCAACCATTGCCGAAGCAGGCTTGCGCGGCTATGAGCTGGTCGGCTGGTACAGCATGGTCGCCCCCGCCGGCACGCCGCGCGAGATTATCACGTCACTAAACCGCAACTTCGCCAAAGCGCTCGAAGCGCCAGCAGTCAAAGCGAACATTGCCGCAGAAGGCGCGCTGGCGGGCGGCAATTCACCAGAAGATTTTGCCGCCTTCATCCGCCTGGAACTCGACAAGTACACGCGACTCGTCAAGGCCGCCAAGCTAACGCCGGAGTCCTGATCGGTGGCCTCTCATTCGTAGCATCCCGATACGCTTGTAAAAACCGTCGCAAGAATGCAAATTGATTTTGAGCGACAATCGGATGCATCCGCTAAACGCGGCATCACAACCATCCAACAATACCGGCCACAAGGAGTACGCTTTGTCTGAATCAAACATCAACTATCCGCAACTCGCCGACAAACCCGCCGGTGCCAAACACCGCTACAGCAAGCGCACAATAGACGCGCATATGCACTGGTATCCGCAGGAATTCGTCGACCTGATGATCAAAAAAGGTCCGGCCAACGGCGCCGTGATGGGCGAAGACAAAAACGGTCCGGTGGTGGTTTCGGTGCCCGGCTGCACACAGGGCTCGTCGATGCGCAGAAGCATGACCAACGTCGACGACATCATTCGCGACATGGACAACCGCCGTATCGACACCTACGCGCTGTCGATGACCAACCCGCTGATGTACTGGGCGCCGCCGGCCTTCGCTCTCGAACTGGCTGCTGCGCACAATGATGCCTGCGTAGAAATGAACCGCAAACATCCCGACCGCTTTTTCGGCTGCATCATCCTGCCGATGCAGGACATCAAGCTCGCCTGTCAGGAACTCGAACGCATGGCGAAGTTTCCCTGCATGCGTTCGGTATTTATCGCCGAGCATATTAATGGCAAGAATCTGCACGAGAAGGAGCTCTGGCCAGTGTATGAGCGCGCCGAGGCATTGAATCTGCCGCTCTTCCTGACCAATCTTTACCCGACCGACACGGTGCGCCAAAAAGACTATTTCATGATCAACACGATCGGCAATCCGCTCGAAGCAGGCTATGCCGCCACCAGTCTGGTCTGCGGTGGCGTGCTCGACGCTTTTCCGAAACTGGATGTCTTTATGCCGCACGCCGGCGGCTATTTCCCGTGGACCATCGGGCGCCTCGACGTGGCGCTCGGGGTCAGCTCCGAACTCAAGCACATGAAGAAGAAACCGAGCGAATATCTGCGCCGCTTTCACTATGACCTCATCACCCATCACCCGGGCATCATGCGCGCGCTGATCGATCTGGTTGGCGTGGACCGCATCGTCGCCGGCACCGATTTCCCGCAAGGCATGTCGGTGAAGCAGCCGGTCGATTTTGTCGAATCAATCCCGGGCCTGACCGAGCGCGAATGCGAAATGATCCTCTGTGACAATCCAGCGCGCCTGCTGCGCCTCACCCAATAACCGTCCGCAGGACCACAAGTAGCCAACCATGCGCATGCATCGTCGTGAATTTCTCGCCGCGAGCGGCGCGTGATCGACGCGCATGCCCATTGGTATCCACAAGAAATCATCACTTTGCAAAAAATTTCATAGCTCCGGACAACACAACACATGCCGATCCTGAACCGCGCGGGCAAACCCGCGCTGCATTACGTCATCGACGATTTCACCGACCCTTGGCGCAACGCGCCTTATCTGATTTTGCAACACGGCAACGGACGCTCGTCGCAATTTTGGTACCGCTGGGTGCCCTATCTCGCCCGCTTCTACAAAGTGGTGCGTCCCGATGTGCGCGGACTCGGCGGCTCTGCGGCCAACTTTGACCTCGACCATGAATTCACCCTGGATCATTGCGTCAACGATCTGATCGACATCATCCACGATCTTGGCGCCGATTCTGTGCATCTGTGCGGCGAATCCATTGGCGGCGTGCTTTGCATCGCTCTCGCCGCGATGCACCCTTCACTGGTGCGCACACTCTCACTGGTCTCGACACCGGCTTTCATCAACAAGGTGGGCAAGGTTACCTATGCGATGGGACATGAGTCGCGGCATGATGCGGTCGATGCGCTCGGTCGCAAGGCCTGGCTCGAAGCCACCAATGCGAGCACGCGTTTTCCGCCTGACACCGATCCCGGCCTGCTCGCCTGGTACAACGACGCGTTCCTGAAAAACAATCCGGCCGTGCAGGCTGCGATGGCCACCCTGGTCAACACCGCCAATGCCGCCGACTTTCTGCCGCGCATTGAGGCACCGGTACTGGGGCTTTATCCTACCGGCGGTCCGATCACCGATGCCGAACAGGAACGCATGCTGACCACCAATATCCGCAATCTGCGCCTGGTTCATCTGCCAACCAGCTTTCATAAAGTGCAGCTGGTGTTTGCGGCCACCTGCGCCAACGCGGTACTAAACTTTATTGCACAGCACGATGGCGTTTCCTGTCACGAGGTCTAAACCGCGATTAGCGGCACTGTGCTTTCTCTTCTGCCTGTCCGCCATCGCGGGCGGGCATGCTGCTGAAAACTATCCTGCCAAAGCGATCCGCCTGATCGTGCCCTTTGGCGCCGGCGGACCACGTGACGTGCAAGCGCGCCTGATCGGCGCACACCTCAACAAAGTCTGGGGACAGGCGCTGATCATCGACAACCGCGGCGGTGCCAACGGCATTATCGGCACCGAACTGGCGGCACGTGCCGATGCGGACGGCTACACGCTGCTGATGATTTCCGCCGGCTTTGCGGTCAATGCAACTCTGTATCCGAAGCTGCCTTACGACACCCTGCGCGATTTCGCTCCGGTCGCGCTGTTGAGCAGCGGCCCCGGGCTGTTCGTCATCACTCCTGGATTGCCCTACAAAACGATGGGTGATCTGATTGAGGCAGCGCGCACCCGGCGCACCGAGCTGTTTTTCGCCTCCGCCGGCACCGGCGCCCCCAGCCATCTGGCAGGCGAACTCTTCAAGTTGATGGCACACATCAATATGACTCATGTGCCCTACAAAGGCATGGCCGCCGGTATCACCGATGTGGTCGCCGGCCGCGTACAGATCAGCATTCCGACCATTCCTGGGGCGCTGCCGCTGGCCCGCGCCGGCAAACTGCGCGCCCTCGCCGTCACCGGCGAGAAACGCTCACCGGCGGCGCCGGAGATCCCGACGGTAGCGGAAAGTGGTGTGGCGGGTTACGCCGCAACCAATTGGTACGGTATCGCGGTGCCGGCGAAAACTCCGCTGCCGGTCATCGCCAAACTCAACGCGCAACTCAACCTCGCCACCCAAGCGGGCGAAACCCGTGAACGGCTGCTCGAGATCGGCATGGAACCCGAGGGCGGTGGCAGTGCCGCATTCAGCGGTTTCGTCAAAAATGAAATCGGCAAATGGGCCCGCGTCATTAAAGCCACGGGGTTGAAGGCAGAATAAGCCGATGGCATGTACTGGATCGGCTGCAGCAACGCCTTGACAGCCAAGCACCGCGTGTTTCATGCTAGCTGCGCAGTTCGTCATAACAATAATTATCCACGCTTGGATTCATACAATCGGCGTTGACGCCGGGAGGAGAACACGCATGAAACGTATTTCCGTAATGTTAGCGACTCTGTTGGTGGCCGCATTCACGCTCGTCGGCTGCGTCAGTGCACCGACCTCGGAGGCCGGCTGGAGCACCGTCTTTGACGGCACGCACCTGAACAATTTCACGCGCCTCGGCGACGCCAACTGGCGGCTCGTCGACGGGCTGGTGCAAGCAGATCTCGGCGGCAAAGCCGCCAGCTATCTGGTCTCCAAGCAGTCGTATGACGATTTCCAGATGCGCGCCGAGTTCTGGGTCGACTCCGACGCCAACAGCGGTATCTTCATCCGCGTGCAAAACCCGGCCAAGATCGGCGCCGATAGTTCATACGAGGTCAATGTGTTCGACAAGCGTCCCGACCCCTCCTATGGAACCGGCGGCATTCCGAACATCGCGCCGACGCTGGTGCCGCTCAAAGCCGGCGGGCAGTGGAATGTCTACGAAATCACCGCCAAAGGCCCGCAGCTCACCGTCGTCCTCAACGGCATCAAAACGGTAGATGTGCGCGACACCAAATATGCCAAAGGCCCCTTCGCCCTCCAATACGGCGGCGGTGTGGTGAAATTCCGTAAGGTGCAAATCCGCCCGATCTAGTCTTTCGTGACGCCAAAAAAAGCCCGGTTTAGTCCGGGCTTTTTTTCGTCTGCAATACAGTCTTGTCGCCAGCTATTCTGGCCGCACGCCAGTTTCCTTCACCACACGTGCCCACTTCACCAGTTCCGCCCTAATCAAGCCGGCGAATTGCTCTGGCGTGTCGGCGGGTAGTTCGTAGGCTTCAGCACCCAACCGTTCGCGCACATCCGGTAAGGCGAGTATGCGCACGAGTTCGGCGTTCAATTTTTCAACCACAGGGCGCGGTGTGGCGGCTGGCGCGAACAATCCATACCAGGTTGAGACTTCATAGCCGGGCAAACCGGTTTCCGCAATCGCCGGCACCTCTTTCATCGCCGGTGAGCGTTTCAGACTGGTCACACCAATAGCGCGTAAACGGCCGGCCTTGATCTGTGGCGCCGATTGCGCCAGACCACCAAAGACCAGCGAGGTCTCACCACCGATCACCGATGACACCGCCAGCGAGTTACCCTTGTAGGGAATCAGCAGGAGATCGATTTTCGCCAAGCTCTTAAAGAGAGCGCCGGCCAGTTGCGACGGACTGCCACCAGCGGCGCAGGCAATCTGGCCGGGGGCGCCTTGCGCCAAACGGATCAGATCTTTCGCCGTGCGCACTGGCAGCGAAGGATGGGCAACGAGCACATAGGGTGCGTAACCGATACGCCCGATCGGCGCAAAATCATTGGCCGTGTCGTAGGGGATTTTAGGGAACAGGCTCGCATTGATGCCATGCGTGCCGTTAGTACCAATCAACAGGGTATAGCCATCGGGCGCACTCTTCGAGACAAAATCCGAGGCGATGATACCGTTGGCACCCGCGCGACTTTCCACCACTACCGTCTGCCCCCATGACTCGGTCATTTTCTGGCCGACGACCCGGCCTAGCAGATCGGTCGGTCCGCCCGGAGCGAAGGGCAAAATCACGCGGATGGGTTTCGACGGGAACGTCTGCGCGGCGACCGGCCATGCCGTCGCCAAAGCCGCGAGGATCAGGGGTATAAGAAATTTATTCATCGTAAGGGATGCGCTGTTGCGCTGAAATAATTTGTCACCGATTCTAAGAGAGATCGCGCACAAACGACAAACTGTTTGCGCGCGCAGCACAAACTTTCAAAGCCAGTGATTGACGCTGACCGCACACTGCGGAGATACTTTGCACCGCGTTTCGTCTTCGCCCCTTTCGTTCCTGCAAAGATCCCGAAAATGACACTCACTTTTACCGCAAAGCATCCACTCTTCGCCGCGGAAGTCTCCAGCGTGGATCTGCCTGCGCTCACCGACCCAACCGTGCTCGCTGAAATCCGCGCCGGCATGGAGCAATACGGCGTGCTGGTGTTCCGTCGGCAGCCGTTCAAGGATGAGGAGCAACTTGAGTTTGCGAAACGCCTCGACGGCACCCTGCACACCCAGACCTCGCAGGCGGTGCTGGTCAAAAACCGCCTTGGTACCGAAGCGCTGTCGGACATCTCCAACGTCGGACCAAACGGCGAGATTCTGCCGCCGAACGACCGTCGCCGCATGGGCTCGCTGGCGAACCGGCTGTGGCATACCGACGCCTCCTTCGTCAGCCCCCCCGGCCGTTTTTCAATGCTCTCCGCACGTGTGCTACCACCGGTCAGCGCCGACACCGAGTTCGCCTGTATGCGCGCCGCTTACGACGCGCTCGACGACGACATGAAGACGCTGACCGCCGGCCTCAAGGTGCATCACTCGATCGCCTACTCGCGCGAGACCCTGGGATTTGAATTCACCCTGGCAGAAAAAGAAAAATTAAAAGGTGCGGTGCAACCACTGGTCCGCTCCATGAAAGACGGCCGCCGCGCGCTCTATCTGGCCTCACACGCCTCCAGCATCATTGACTGGTCGCTGGCTGAAGGCCGCCTTCTAATCCGCGATCTGATGGAACACGCCACGCAGCCACGCTTCGTTTACCGCCACCACTGGCAGGAAGGCGATTTCGTCATTTGGGATAACCGCACGACCATGCACCGTGCGACCGCCTTTGACGACAAGAAATACCGCCGTGAAATGCGCCGCACCACCACACTGGATATCGAAGCGTCAGCCAACGCCTGATTGACACCGGTAGTCTCACTCCTGTAACCGTAATAGCGGTCTGTGGAAGCGCGGCCAGCACCGGCCGGCCTGCCGCAACTCAAACCATACTTACTGCGGTTCCAAGCCAATCTTTTTGATCACATCGGCCTGCTTGAGGAGGTCTTTTTTCAAAAATTCTGCGAACTCCTCGGGAGAGCTACCGATCGGAATGAGGCCGCCGTCGGCCAGCATTTTCTTCGCCTCCGGAGTCGCCACCGCTCTGGCCACCTCAGCGTAAACTTTTCGCACTATCACTTGTGGCACACCCGCCGGGAACCAGATGCCGTGATAACAGGTGAGATCAAAACCCGTAAGCCCCGCCTCGTTGAAAGTCGGCACCTCGGGCACCTGCGGTTGACGACGCGGCCCGCCGATGCCCAGACCACGCAGGCGTCCGGCATGCACGTAGGGCACCGCAGTAGTGGGGCTTGCCACCATAGCTTCAACATGACCGCCCAGCACGTCGTTGAAAGCCACCGCCGTGCCCTTATACGGCACGTGTATAAGATCAATATTCGCCATCGCTGCAAACAGCGCCGCACTCACGTGCGGCGGACTGCCCACACCCGCCGATGCGTAGTGCAACTGACCCGGCCGCTTCTTCGCCAGCGCAACAAATTCGGCCACCGATTTCGCCGGCACTGAAGGGTGTATCACCAACAGGTTGCCATAGGTCACATTGATCTGCGATACCGGCTGAAAATCATTGATGGTGTCGAATGGCAGTTTCTTGAAATAGGCGGGATTCGCAGTATGCGAACAATTGGTCATCAGCATCGTATAGCCGTCCTTGGGCGCACGCGCAACCGCCTCCGTGCCGATGATGCCGCTCGCACCGGTGCGATAGTCAAAGACGAAGGACTGGCCGAACGTTTCCATCATGCGCTGGGTCACCGCACGTGCCGGCAATTCGATCGGTGTGCCGGGACTGAACGGAATGACCACCCGCACCGCTTTCGACGGATAGACATCCGTTTGAGCTGCGACCATCACGGGCATCAAGCCCAGCGCGAAGACGAATACTCTACTGCCTGCCAAAGTGCCTGCATTTTTCAACCGCATATTGTTCTCCTCCAAGAGCACAGCGTTGCACCGATTTTTACGCGACCACACTCTCCGATACGGCCGCGCGCATTTTTTATTTTTTATTGCTAACTACCAAAAATCTCCTCGGAACGGTGGCAAGAAACCCAGTGATTGGCTCGCACCTCGCGTAAGCCTGGCGTCTCAACAGCGCACTGGATCCCCGCATGCGGACAGCGCGTATGAAAACGACAGCCGGCGGGTGGATCAATCGGGCTGGGCACATCACCTTGCAAAATAATGCGCTGCCGTCGTGCCGCCGGATCCGGCACAGGCACTGCTGAGACTAGCGCGGCCGTATATGGGTGCGCAGGGGCCATAACAATTTCATCTGCGGAGGCTATCTCGACAAGCTGACCAAGATACATCACGGCAATACGATCACAGGAATGCTGTATCACCGCCATGTTGTGTGAAATCATGATCATCGATAGCTGCATTTCCTGCCGCAGTTCGGCAAGCAAATTCAGCACCTGCGCCTGAATCGAAACGTCAAGCGCACTGACCGGCTCGTCCGCCACCACCAGTTCCGGCGTACTGATCAGGGCGCGAGCAATACCCACGCGCTGGCGCTGCCCTCCTGAGAGCTCATGGGGGTAACGCCGCATGTGATCAGCGCCGAGGCCGACCTTGAGTAACATCGCCGCGGTACGCTCCATAACCTCTGCGGCGTCGCACAGGTCGTGAATCTGCAGTGGTTCGCCGACAATGCGCTCGATAGTCAGGCGCGGGTTCAACGACGAGTAAGGGTCCTGAAACACAAACTGCATACGCCGTCGCAGCTTACGTAGCGCCGCTTTGTCGAGCGCCGTTACATCAATACCGTCAAACACAACCCGTCCCGCGGTCGGTTCAATCAAGCTCACCAGCATACGGCCGATGGTCGATTTTCCGCACCCACTCTCCCCCACCACGCCCAACACTTCGCGACGTGCCAGCGTAAAGCTGACACCGTCGACGGCACGCAACTGGCGAGCCGCTCCGCCTAGAAAATGCCGGCGCACCGCGTAATGTTTGACCAGCCCCTCGGCGCTAAGCAGAACGTTGGACATATCAGGCCTGAAGCCGAGGGTCGAGGTAATCGCGCACCCAGTCGCCAAGCAGATTAACGCTCAATACGGTAATCATGATCGCCAGCCCCGGGAAAAAAGCGATCCACCACGCGGTGTCCAGATAGGAACGTCCGTCACCCAATATGCCGCCCCAGGTCGGAGTTGACGCCGGAACGCCGATACCGAGAAAACTCAGCGCCGATTCGATCAAAATCACCCGACCGACATAGAGCGTCGCGATGACGATCGCAGGCGTCAACACGTTCGGCAAAACATGAACCAGCACGATACGCAGCTGACTGGCACCCAGCGCAATCGCGGCCTGCACATAATCTTGTTCCTTGACCGCTAAGGTCGCCCCGCGCACCACTCGCGCGTAGACCACCCAGATGCGTAGCGCCATCACCGCCACCACCACCGGCAGACTCGGACCGGTTACCGCTACCACCGAAAGTGCGAGGAGTTCGAACGGAAAGGCAAGAAAAATATCTACTAGACGCATGCATACCGCATCCACCCAGCGCCCGTAGTAACCCGCAGCGACCCCTAGCACGACACCAATAAAACCGGAGATCACCACTGCGGTAAATGAAACAATCAAGGTGACACGGGATGCATAGATGATGCGCGATAGGAGATCGCGGCCGAGATGATCGGTGCCAAGCAAGACGAAACGACCACTACCGTCGAAATGCGTGAGCGGCCCACGCCGCCCTTCCCAAGGAATCTGCGCAAACGGATCGTAGGGCGCAATCCACTGCGCGCACAGCGCCATCACGATGATCGCCAGCAGAATCACTGCGCCGATCAAGGCGCCTTTGTGGCGGCGCAGGCTACGCCAGGCTTCGACAAAAGCCGAAGGCCGAAACGGCAATGTAGCGGCCTCAGCCATAACGTATCCGCGGATCGAGCCATGCGTAGACCAGATCGACCACGAGGTTGATAAAAACAAAAATAAAAGCCAGCAGAAAAACCGCAGCCTGGATGATTGGAAAATCATTATTCTGCAATGCCTGCATCGTCAGCATCCCGATGCCGGGCCATGCGAACACAGTTTCGGTGACCACCGTACCGCCCAGCAATAGCCCCAGCTCAATACCGCATAGCGTAATCAGAGGTATGCCGGCATTCTTGAGGGCATGCACATTGACTACCTTCCACTCGGGCAGCCCCTTAGCACGGGCAGTGCGCACATAATCCTCACCCAGCACATCGAGCATGCTCGAACGTACCAGCCGAGTCAGGCGCGCCGACGAATAAAGCCCGGCGGTCAATGCCGGCAGCAGAATGTGGAGGGAGGCGTCCTTGAAGAGCGTCCAGTTGAGGCGCAGCAGCCCCTCAAACACATAAAAGCCGGTGGCCGCCTGCGCTTCGATGCCATAGGTCAGCCGACCAGAGACTGGCAGCAGATCCAGCCATAGCGAAAACACCAGCATCAGCATCAGCCCCAGCCAAAAATTCGGCATCGATTGACCGACCAGCGCGCTCGACATCGCGCCATAGTCGACGACGGTATTACGATGGGTCGCGGAAACAATACCGATTGGCAGCGCAATCAGCAGTGCGATCAAAAATGCAACGATCGCAAGCTCGAAGGTTGCCGGTACGCGCGCCAGCACGATCGCCATAGCCGGCCGGTGTTGATGATAAGAGTTGCCGAAATCGAGGCTCACCACATTGACCATATAGCCCGCAAATTGTTCGGGTAGCGGACGGTCAAAACCCATCCGCTCGCGCAACTCCTGATAATCTTTTTGCGATGCACTCTCAGGGAGCATCAATGCTGCCGGATCACCGGTTAGATGCAATATGACGAAACAGATAGCGGTAATTCCGAAAAGAACCACCAGGGCTTGCGCACAGCGCGCGGCTATGAAACGTAACATCCAGCAGCCCCTTCTCTTCGGTCTTTACACACTTCGATTAATGTAGGCGTGCATCCGCCAGGCGCTCACCGATGGTGCATGCAACAGGGCGCACGGCGCGTGGCGGTCGCGACGGCCGTAACATGCGCTATTTCTTGTCGAGCTCCCAGCCGTAAACCCGGTCGTCGTTCCTGATTGCCCAGACGATATTCTTGCGCATCCCATACACTGAATCTTCCTGCCACAACACGACGTGCGAGACTTCGCCCGCCATCAACGCGGTAATGCCGCGAAAAATCCCATCGCGCTTCTTGCGATCCATGGTCGATGCCGCCTCATCGAGCGCCTTGTCGACGTCGCTGTTGCAGTAAGCACTCCACGCCCCCTTGCACGCCGCCACAGCGCTGATCGAGGCATCGCTGTCGCCAGTACCGTTACCGTAACCGATGTAATAAATGAATGGTTTGGCGCCAGGGTTATTACGCGCGTTAAACGCTTCCACGAAGCGGTTCCACACCATTGATTGGTGTTTCACGCGAAAACCCGCGCCCTGCAACATCCCGGCCAGAGCCTGTGCGACCTCCTTGTCCTTGGTGTAGCGTCCCTCGGGGCTCATGAAGTCGATATCCAGACCATTAGGAAAGCCGGCCTCGGCAAGCAGTTGCCGGCTCTTCTGCGGATTGAACTCGTAGGGCCACACGCGCTTCGCATCATAACCCTCGGTCCACTGATGCAGCGGCTGGTTGGCGACCGCTCCATAGCCCTCGACAACGTTCTTGACAATTACGTTTCGGTCGATCGCATGCGCGACCGCCTTGCGTACCCGCACATCCTTCAACGGCGACTCAATGCCATGCGTAAACCCAACGTGAAAAACCCGTGTACCACGCACGAGCTCGACACGTGTATCTGGTGCCGCCTTGAGTTTTTCGATGTATTGCGCCGGCACTTGGTTGACCAGTTCAATCTCGCCTTTGAGTAGTGCGGCAATTTTGGTGCCATCTTCCTTGATCGGCACCACACGCACGATCTTCACCTGCGGCGCGTCAGGCTTCCAGTAATTGGGGTTCGCCTCGAAGATAATCTCAACGCCCTTTTCCCAACGTGTAAGCCGGTAAGGACCGCTACCGACCGGTTTTTGCGACGATTCCTCGGGGGACAACCGCGAGTAATAACGTGGCGGCACCAAGTGTCCGTAATCAGCAAGCCGGCGCAACAAACCGGGATCACTGGTTTTCATGTGTATGCGCACCACCCACTTGCTCACCACGTCAACGCGATCGATAACCCGAAAGAGCGGTGTCAGTACGGTCTTGAAACCGGGTTGCAGCGGCCGCATCAAACTATAACGAACAGCCTGCGCATCGACCTCCTCACCGTTCGAGAAAGTCACACCCTCGCGCATATGAAACTCAAGCGTCTTCGGATCGATCTGTTTGAACGATTTTGCCGCCCACGGCAGCAGATCAGTGCCGTTGGGTCGGTGCATCAGGGTATCAAACACATAACGATGGAGCGTCGTCGTCAGCGCCGACGTGTTGGTGTGCGGATCCATAGTCTCAAGATCCGAGCCCAGACTGATAGTGACCGTCGTATTCTTGATATTTTTCGCACTGCCACCACCGGCCGAAACCAGCAGCAACAGCGCGGCAAACACCGCACAGATCCGTTTCATTGACGCTCCTCCGTGTTACGCTAAAACCCTGCTGTTTTTTTGCCCGCGATTATTTTTTTCCGGTCTTGCGTTTGGCTTCCCAGCCCACCGGCTCGTCGTCAAAAATCCCCAGCGCTGTTAATTCCGACTTAACCCATTTCTTCTCTTCCGCCGAAAGCGGCATGATTGGGCGACGCGTGCCGCCAACCGGGCGTTCGAGCAATTCCATGGCGTATTTTATACTCGCCGGGTAATTGTGCATCACCACCTTAAGCAAACGACGCACCTTGAATTGGATCGGCTGCGCCTTGGCGAAAGCGCCCGTAGCGCAGGCCTGATAGAGCGACTGGGTCAGACGGGGCGCCACCTCACTGCAGGCAGAGAAACAACCACGTCCACCAACCGGCATCGAGGTCAACAAAAACTCAATCCCTGTGTAGACCGCGATCGGCTTGCCCTTGCGCGCAATCAATTCACAGGTATCGGTAAAAGTTTCCATATGGAAGGTGGCATCCTTGATCGCCACCATACCGGGAATGCGGTCGATGAGTTTTTCCAGCGTTTCCATGCCCAAATCCAGATGCACCGCCTTGGGATTATTGTAGACAATCAACTCCCCGCCGGCCGCATCAGTCACCGCAGTGAAATGCTCGATGATCGCGCGCTGCCCGGAACGCCAGTGATACGGCGCCATCATGACCACACCGGTATTGCCAACCTTGGTGGCATGTTCAGCCAGATCAATCGCCAGATCGGTGCCGGCGTGCGAAACGTGAACAAAGGTCGGCACCCGACGACCGGCTGCACTCGCCAGCACTTTGGCCAGTTCCTTGCGCTCGGCATCGGTCATGTTGACCGACTCGCCAATATGCATCGGATGCGCAATCAAACGTACGCCGTTTTCAATCAGAAAGTTGACCTGCTTGGCAAAGGTGTCATAGTCAACCGTACCGTTTTTTTTGAAGGGGGTTACCGGTGCACCGACGATACCTGCATAAATTTTGCTCATTTTCCGCTCCTCCACGCTTATAAGAATTGTTACTTTACCTTCTTCACAGAAAAGATAGGGGCATATTTTGCCGGCAAGTAACACAGGTCATCCCACACCCGCCAGCTGCCTCGCTATAGCCCAGATTCAGCTCATACGCGGAAAGACGCCTAAAAAGCATCAAACCGCCATCGCACTAAAATCAATGTTGGCAATCTGCCCCGGCCCCCATTGCGACAAAATGGCGGGCAAGGAGTTGCTGAGCTGCTTGAAAAATTCCTCCCAGGCGGTGACAACGCACGGCGTCACACAATAGACCCTGACCCTGCGGTCACGTATCCCTTGCAACTGCATCAGGAGTCCCATTTCGATTGCATCACCGACTAGCAGCCGCAAAGACCGCTCGCTGATGCGGATACGGCGACGCAACACGCCAAAGCCCCAGCCCGGCATACGTCCTACTGCCCGTTTGTTATAGTGCGCGTTGAGCAGCAGCAGTAGCAGATGCATTCCACCCGCTCGCCGCAAAAAAAAATCGATGGATTTAAAACGCGCCGGGCCCTTGCGACCACCGTGGGTCACTTCCTGCACGTACAACAACAAGAGTACTAACTGCTCGGGCTTCACCATTAACAGCGAATCTGCTCCGGCATAAACCGGTTCAGCATGTAACGACCCCATGACTTTTAATGCACTCATTGAATGCCTCGACAGCGGTTACGTTGCTACAAGCGCACTCCTGCATGACTAATACGGCGCATAGAAATATACCTACGGTCATCAACAGATGTAAACTCGTACCGTCAAAACTAGTGTGCAAACACCAGCAAAGCGAGTTAAGTTAAAAATGATACCCATACAATCCGCGGCATCTAAAGGCACACCACAGAACCCTCACGGCGCGCTCGCCGCTGAAAAAGAGGAATTATTATCCGTCCGCGATTTGCATGTGCAATTCTCCTTGCCTTCAGGAACGGTGCGCGCGGTAGAGGGCGTGAGCTTCACACTGCGTCGCGGCGAAACGCTAGGCATCGTTGGCGAATCGGGCTCCGGAAAATCAGTGACGGCACTGGCAATACTTGGCTTGATCGCGCGCCCGTTTGGACGTGTATCAGGCCATGTCGATTATGACAGCAAAGATCTGCTGACACTCGATACACCGGCATTGCAAAAAATTCGCGGCAATCGCATCGCCATGATTTTTCAGGATCCGATGTCCTGCCTGAACCCGGTGTTCACCATCGGATCTCAACTAGTCGAAACCGTGCGTTTGCATATGAGAATGGGCGGGCGCGAAGCGTTCGATTACTCGACTGACATGCTGGCCCGCGTCGGCATCCCGCTGCCCACGCAGCGAATGCGAGAATATCCACACCAACTCTCCGGCGGAATGCGTCAGCGGGTCATGATCGCCATGGCACTAGCCTGTAAACCGCAGATCCTCCTGGCGGATGAACCGACCACTGCGCTCGACGTCACAATACAGGCGCAGATCGTCGACCTCATGCTGGCCCTGCAAGAAGAAACCGGTACCTCTATACTGCTTATCTCACATGACATGGGACTGGTGGCGGAAACCTGCGATCGCGTCGCTGTGATGTATGCAGGTCAAATTATTGAGAGCGCCCCGGTCGCAGAACTATTCGCAGCGCCACGCCACCCCTACACCGCCGGGTTACTGCGCTCGATACCGCGTCTGCGTACGGATCGCTCGATGCCGCGCGTTGAGAAACTACAGGCGATTAGCGGTGTAGTGCCAAGTCCGCGCGCACTTCGCGTCGGCTGCGCATTCCAGCCGCGCTGTACGCAAGCGATGGAAATCTGTGCCGGCACGGCACCCTTGCTGCAAAACCTCTCTGCAGCACACAGCGCGCGCTGCTGGCTACACGAACCGCAGCCGGCAGCGCAGGTGCCGTTTACATCGTGATCTTGATCGGTTCGCCCGACTTTGCGGATTTTTCGACTGAATCCAACACGGCAATACCATTGACCGCCTGTTCAGGCGCCACCATGTAGGGCTGCTTCGCCGCCACTGCATCGGCAAATGCTTCGAGCACCGCGCGTTCCTTGTCAACGGCCTCCAGCGTATGCCGCTGCGGCTTGCCTTCTAGCGCGCAGGAAACCAGTTCCGTGTCGCCACGCATTTCGAGCCAGCCCTTGCTGCCGAAGACATGCACCCTGTAGAGCTCGCCAGTAACGAAACAGACGCCAAGGTAACCGGTCACGCCGTTGGAAAACTTCAGCAGCATGGACGTGTTGTCATCCACATCGACATCCGCCGCGATCTTGCGCTTGTCGCTGAACGCATAAACGGCGGTGACCAGGCCGCCGGCCGCCTGCAGCATCGAGTCGAGCGTATGAATGCCGCGCGCGGTCATGCCGCCACCGGGCGCCTCGACACGTGTCGCACGCCAGCTGTCGCCCTTCAATTTATAGCCACTAGGCCCCGAGTGATGGCCCTCAACCTGCAGCACATCGCCAATTTCACCGGCCCTGATACGCTTCATCATTTCGATAAAACTCGGTGCATAGCGGCGGTTGAAACCGAGACCGAGCGTGACGCCGGCCGCGCGCGTGGCATCGACCGCACGTTGCGCCGAGGCCTGTGTCAGCGCAATGGGCTTCTCAACGTAGACCGGCTTGCCGGCCTTGGCGGCCGCAAGCACCTGCGCTTCATGATGCGAGTGCGGCGTCGCCAGTACCACGGCATCGATGCTTTTGTCGGCCAGCACCGCCTCGTATGAACTTGAGAGCACCAGCCCCGTCTTCGTCGCGTATTCCTTGTGCGCATCGGGATTGCGTGTAATGCCGCAGACGACTTTTATTTTCTCGCTGCCGGCCACGCATTCAATCAGCTTGCGCCCCCAGTTACCCATTCCATGAATTGCTACGTTCAACATTTTCATTTCTCCTCGATCATTGAGCGGCCACAAAGCGGACGCTGGTTAAGAATGCCCCGCCCCACCCATCTGGAACGAGGACGTGATATTTCAAACAGGACTACTTCTTTGCTGGGATCACCGGCAACAGCAGGTATGAAGCCATCTTGCCGCCAGTGTGTATGGTGTTGCTGCCCCCCGTATTGTAGGCCGCAGGGTAATGCGTGTACGGCGCACTGCCCGCCCCATCGCGCGGCTGCACGTCAAGCCGCAGACGGTGCCCCTTGCCGAACACCATGCACATCGGCCAGATTTCGATTTCGCATTCGACCGGTTCGCCCGGCTTCAACCACCAGCGTTCGTTGTGGGCGTGAAACGGCCGGTACGGCAGTGAACGTTTCGGATCGAGCTTGCGATGCGAGGCGCGCAGCCAGCCCTTGGCCACCGGCACCTTCTGCCCCTGCTGACCGACCTCCCACACATCATTGCCCTCGGCATCGATGTTGCGCACGGTGACGAACATATCCATGTCTTTCACATTGCTCGACACCCACAGCACCAGTTTGACCGGGCCCGTCATCTCGGTCGCCTCGGCAAAGGCTGCAGTTTCAAAGGTCACACCGATGCGGTGCATGCTGCCGGCCTGCAGCATGGTCGACGAGGCCGACGCCACACCGGCATGTGAAACGCCGGTCGCCGAGTAGCTGACTTTGGCCGCTTTCGCCGGTGCCGTTTTCAGCAAGCGCCCTTCAACCCCCTTGTCACCAGCGACCGGTTTGGTTTGGTCGGCGTTCAAAAACAGTTTGGTCCAGCGCGTGCGTTTGAGCGGCCATTCGTTCTCGAAGCGGAATTGGTAGTCGTTCATGCCCTTGCCACCGGTGCGGATCAGCAGTTTCACCGGCGGCTCGTCCATGATGCCAGTCTCTATCCCCTTCAACCAGTAATCGAACCAGCGCAGCTGGTCACGACGGCCATCCTCGGTATAGAAAGCGTGATAGTGGGTGCCGGTATGGATGCGCAGCTTCTTGTTTTTCGACGCGGCGTTGACATAGCCCTCGGTATTGCCGCGCAGATGCAGGTTGGCGCCGCTCCAGTTGCCCACGCTGTAGACTGGCACCTTGATCTTGTCCCAGTGCGCGGCCGCACCGCGGTCATCCCACCAGCCGGTATCGAGGCTGTTGCGCATGTAATTGAACAGACGTTCGTTGCGGAAGGCATCGGGGTTGTATTCCTGCGGATCGCCGAGCAAATGGTGGGCCATCTGTGTTGCGTACCATGTCGCGAGGTAATACAGCTGGAAAATGCCGCCGTGAAACACCGCGTCGCGGTAGGTATCGGCATAGCCTTCCCAGGGAATGATCGCCTTTAACGACGGCGGCTGCAGCGTCGCCACCCGCCACTGCTGTGTCGCATGGTACGAAATGCC
>CAMDSO010000034.1 GCA_945906935.1 Bordetella parapertussis | reverse complement strand
ATCGACTGCGAATACAGAAAATTGGTGATGACCACAAAATAGCAGAGGAAGACGAGAATCATGGCGTCGCGCAGCGCCACCATTTCAAGGAGTTTGAGGACCAGCATCACCACCAGCAGGGCGACGCCTGAATCGCGCCCGAGCAGGCGCCCGTAGTGCAGATAGATGCCGCCGATTGCGCCGCCGGCGATCGTAAAAAGCAGCCACTTCGACGGCATATGCAGGGCGTACCAGGTGATATAGGCGCGCCAAGCCAGTAGCGCCGCCAAGAGCAGGGTGATCCACCACGGTAAACGTTCGGCGTGTGGCAGCATGACCAGCGTGAGGGCGAGCAACAACCAGCCGACCTGGCCGGGGTGCAGGCGCTCCTGGTTCGCGTTCATGCGCTGCGTCCGTTTTCAAACAACGCCAGCGCCTCGAGGCAACGCTCGCGCTGCGCGTCGCCTGTGGCGGGCTGTAGCTCGATTTGCGGCAGCCGCAGGCCAAAGCTGATCGAGGCGGTATGCGCGTCGAGCACCCAACGGGTCAAACGCGACAGCCGCGCTTCGGTGTCCAGCGTGTTGGGCGTGGCCCGCCAGTCGAGCCAGAGTTCAGTGTCGGCGCGGCCGCTGAATTGCTTGGTCATCAAACCCTGTTCGCGGGCGGCGGCTTTCCAGGCCACGTGGCGCGGCGAATCGCCGGGGCTGTAGGTGCGCAGTCCGGCGAAGTCCTCCTGCCCCACACCGTGTGAGGGGCCAAGGCCGTGATGCGCTGAGGGCAGTGGCAGGGCGGGTGCTTGGGTTTCAATGCGCGGATAAACCGTGCAGCGCGCGTCGAGGTCGGCGTAAGCCCAGGCGTAACAGAGACCCAGTGGGAAACGCGTAAATACGGTGATGCGGCCTGGGCGCATGACGCCGCGCCGCTGCGTCGGGATGTCGATGCAGGCGCTGGTGCTTTGTCCGGCCGCTACATCGATGTAGGTTTCATGCCGGCCGTCGCGCGTGAGGCCGATGCTGTAACGCGACAGCGTACTGTTATTTTCAAAAATCAATTTGAAGCGGGCGTATTCGCCGCAAAACACGGCTTCGGTGCGGCCTGCGGATAGGCGCAACCGGGCGAGATTACGAAACGTGTGCAGGATTGAATTCACGCCAAGTGCTGCCAGCATGAAGGTGAGAATAAAGCCGAGGCTGAGGTTGTAATTGATCGAGCCGGTCAGCATCAGCAACAGTGCTGCGACGTAGATTACGCCGTAGCGTGAGGGCAGAATGAAGATGCGCCGCTGCGCCAGTATGATGCTGCCGCTCTGGGGGCCGTGCAATTGAAACAACCAGCGGTCGAGGTAACGGCGCAGCCAGCGCCACGGCGCACCCAGTGGGCGCAGCACACGCAGAAAACGCCACCAACGCGGCGCATGCGGCGGCGGCTCATAGGTATACGCGCTGTTGGGCGGCGGGGTTTCCACGCGTTGCCGTTGAGCGTTACGGAACGGGAACGGCTTCGATGAGCTGGTCGGATACCGCGTTGCCGTTGACGCGTGTGCTGTCGCGGGCGACGAACAGGCGGTGGCCGACCACTCCGGGCAGGATAGCCTGCAGATCTTCCGGTAAGACCTGGTTGCGTCCTTCCATTAACGCCCATGCTCTGGCGGCGGCCAGCATTGCCAGTGCGGCGCGCGGCGACAGGCCGCTGACGAAATCCGGTGAGCGGCGGCTGTAATCAACCAGTGCCTGCAGATAATCGAGCAGCGCGCCAGAAACATGGACGGCGCGTGCGGCCGCCTGCAGGGTGCTCAATTCGGCCGGTTGGAGGGCAGCGGTCAGTTTGGGCAGCAGGTCGCGGCGGTCGACGCCTTGCAGCAGCGCGCGTTCGGCGGCGCCATCAGGATAGCCCAGTTCAATGCGCATCAAAAAGCGATCGAGTTGTGACTCTGGTAGCGGAAAGGTGCCGATCTGGTTGGACGGGTTTTGCGTGGCGACGACAAAAAACGGCTCGGGCAGCGGGCGTGTCTCGCCTTCGGCGGTGACCTGGTGTTCCTCCATCGCTTCGAGCAGCGCGCTTTGCGTTTTTGGGCTTGCGCGGTTGACTTCGTCGGCGAGGATCAACTGCGAAAAGATCGGCCCCGGATGAAAACGAAAACGGCCGTTATCGCGCTCATAGATGGACACGCCGAGGATGTCTGCCGGCAACAGGTCGCTGGTGAATTGTATGCGCTGGAATTGCAGACCCAGCACTGCGGCCAGCGTGTGCGCGAGGGTGGTCTTGCCGACGCCGGGAATGTCTTCAATCAGCAGATGGCCGCGCGCGAGCAGGCAGGCTACGGCGAGGCGGATCTGGCGTTCTTTGCCGAGGATCACCTGGCTGACTTGCTGGATGACGTGGTCGATTTGTTGGCTGTGCATCGTGGTAATTCTACCTGTGTGTAGGGGCGGGCGGTCAAAATGGGCCTCATGGTGTCCGCCGGTTTACGGCCAAAACAGCGGGCAGCTTGAGGCTTGGACAAGGCGCGGGCTGCTCGCTAAGATGAGGCCTCGATTTCGAGGGGGGAACATTGGATACCGCATTTGTCACGCATACGGATTGCCAGTTACACAACATGGGGGCGATGCACCCGGAGTGTCCGCAACGCCTGCCGGCGGTGCAGGATCAGTTGATTGCGGTCGGCATCAGCGACCATCTCGTGCACCTTGAGGCACCGTTGGCCACGCGCGAGCAGCTCGAGCGCGTGCACGAGTCTTGGTATATCGATAGCGTTGAAGAACAGGTGCCGCGTAGCGGCATTATTCATCTCGATCCGGATACGGCGATGTGCCCGGATAGCTTGAAGGCGGCGCTGCGCGCCGCCGGTGCCGGTGTGCTTGCCACCGATCGTGTGATCGCCGGCGAGGTCGCTACCGCCTTCTGCAATATCAGGCCGCCGGGGCACCACGCCGAGCGCGGGCGGGCGATGGGCTTTTGTATTTTTAACAGTATTGCCGTGGCCGTTGCCCATGCGCTCGAACATCACGGTCTCAAACGCGTGGCCATTGTTGATTTCGATGTGCACCACGGCAACGGCACTGAAGAAATTTTTCAGCACGATGAGCGCGTGTTGATGGCTTCAACGTTTCAGCATCCGTTTTATCCGTATAGCGGCACGGAGGGGCGTTCGGCGCGCATGGTGAACATCCCGCTGGCGGCCTACAGCGGTGGTGCTGAATTTCGTGCCGCGGTTGAAAATTACTGGTTGCCGGCGCTTGAGGATTTCAAGCCGGAAATGCTGTTTATCTCGGCAGGTTTTGATGCCCATCGCGAGGACGATCTGGCGATGATGAAGCTGGTCGAGGCTGATTACACCTGGGTGACACAGCAACTGCGGCAGGTGGCTGAACGCCACGCCAGCGGACGTATTGTTTCCATGCTGGAAGGGGGCTATAACCTGCACGCGCTGGGTCGCAGCGCCGCCGCCCACATCAGGGTATTGAGCGGGCTTTAGTGGGCACCGCACCGAGAACTACAGCGGGAACTGCCGCGGCTACCGCTCCCGCCATCCTTCAAGGCATCCAGATGGCGGCAAAAGCGTTGCGGCCTTCGGCAACCAGAATGTTGTAGGTGCGGCAGGCGGCGTCGGTGCTCATGATTTCGAGGCCGATGCGTGCTTCGTAGAGGCTGCGCGACAGTGATGGATGCGGGAATTTTTGCGTCGGCCCGGTCCCTAGCAGGACGATTTCTGGGTGCAATGTGCGCAAGAACTCGAAGTGGTCGGCTTGCAGGTCCTCCCAGCGTTGCGGCCAGTCGAATAGCAAATGGTCGCTGCCCACGATCAGGCTGCGTTCATGCCGCTCACGGTTGATGGCGACGTAGCCCTCGCCGTATCCGGTGAAGACGTTACGACCGGGCGCAGTTTCAAGTTGGAATTTCATTCGAATCGGAATTGCCGCAAAAGGCTGCGTCGGCTAAAATTATATGCTTTTTCACGCCCTTACAAGCGAAACGAAACGAAAAGTTTAAGCCTATGGAAGAGTTCGCCCGGATCAAACGCCTGCCGCCCTATGTTTTTAACATTACGGGCGAATTAAAGGCAGCTGCCCGCAAGCGCGGCGAAGACATCATCGACCTTTCGATGGGTAACCCCGATCAGCCTACGCCGCAGCACATCGTCGACAAGTTGATCGAAAGCGTGCAGCGGCCTGACACCCACCGTTATTCGGTTTCCAAGGGTATTCCGCGCCTGCGACGCGCCATCTGCAACTGGTACAAGTTGCGCTACAGCATTGATCTTGATCCGGATTCGGAGGCCATTGTCACCATTGGCTCGAAGGAGGGCATTGCCCACCTGGCACTGGCGACCCTCGGTCAGGGCGATATCGTGCTGGTGCCTAATCCCAGTTATCCGATCCACATCTACGGTCCGGTGATTGCCGGTGCCGATATTCGCCATGTGCCGATGGTGGCGGGTGTTGATTTCTTCGACGAACTCGAGCGCGCCATTCGCGATTGTTATCCAAAGCCGAAGATGTTGATTTGTAATTTTCCCGGTAATCCGACCACGCAATGTGTCGATCTGCCGTTTTTCGAGCGGCTGGTGGCGATTGCACGCGAGCATCATATTTATATCGTGCATGACCTGGCTTACGCAGACATCGTGTTTGACGGTTACCGCGCGCCTTCGATTATGGAAGTGCCCGGCGCGCGTGATATCGCCGTCGAGTTTTTCACGCTATCGAAGAGCTACAACATGGCGGGATGGCGTGTCGGCTGCATGGTCGGCAATCGCGATCTCGTCAACGCGCTGGCGCGTATGAAAAGTTATCACGACTACGGCACCTTTACGCCGATCCAGGTGGCCTCGATCATTGCGCTCGAAGGGCCGCAGGAGTGCGTGGAAGAGGTGCGCGCGATGTATCAACGCCGCCGCGATGTCATGTGCGCCGGGCTGCAGGCGGCCGGCTGGCATGTCGACATCCCCAAGGCGACGATGTATATCTGGGCCAAGATCCCCGAGCCCTACGCGAAGATGGGTTCGCTGGAGTTTTCGAAAAAGCTGCTCAACGAAGCGCGTGTGGCGGTATCGCCCGGCATCGGTTTCGGTGATTACGGCGACGACCACGTCCGCTTCGCGTTGATTGAAAACGAAGCGCGCTCGCGGCAGGCCGTGCGAGGAATCAAAGAGATGTTCCGAAAGGATGGTTTGTTATGAAGTTGTTGCGTCCGATCAATGTCGGTTTGCTCGGTATCGGTACCGTCGGCGGCGGCACCTTTGAGGTGCTGGCCCGCAATCAGGAAGAGATCACCCGTCGCGCCGGTCGCGGCATCGTCATCAGTATGGTCGCTGACAAGGACCTCAAGCGTGCACGCAAACTGGTCGGCAAGACGGCCAAGGTGACCGATGACGCTTTCAAGGTGGTCGCTGACCCTGATGTCGACATTGTCATTGAGTTGATTGGTGGCACCAAGATTGCGCGCGAACTGGTGATGACCGCTATCGCCAACGGCAAACATGTCGTCACCGCCAACAAAGCGCTGCTGGCCAATTATGGCAACGAGATTTTTGCAGCTGCGCGCAAGCATGGCGTGATCGTGGCATTTGAGGCCGCAGTGGCCGGCGGTATCCCCATCATCAAGGCGCTGCGTGAAGGCCTGACCGCCAACCGGATCGAGTGGATTGCCGGCATCATCAACGGTACCAGCAATTTTATCCTCTCGGAAATGCGCGAGAAGGGTTCGAGTTTTGACAGCGTGCTGGCCGAGGCGCAGCGTCTTGGTTATGCTGAAGCGGATCCGACCTTTGATATTGAAGGGGTGGATGCGGCGCACAAGCTGACTATCATCGCCGCGATTTCTTTTGGTATTCCGATGCGTTTCAAGGATGCCTACACCGAGGGCATTTCGAAGCTGACAGCGGACGACATTCGTTACGCCGAGGAGCTCGGTTATCGCATCAAGTTGCTGGGTATTACGCGCCGCACACCCAAGGGCATCGAGTTGCGCGTGCATCCGACGCTGATTCCGGCACGCCGCCTGATCGCCAATGTCGAAGGCGTGATGAACGCCATCCTCGTCAAAGGCGACGCGGTGGGACCGACGCTGTATTACGGCGCGGGGGCCGGTGCCTATCCGACTGCCTCGGCGGTGATCGCCGATCTGGTGGATGTGACGCGCATGCATACCGCCGACCCCGAACACCGCGTGCCGCATCTGGCGTTCCAGCCGGATCGCATGTCGAATGTGCCCATCCTGCCGATTTCGGAAGTGGAAACCTCCTACTACCTGCGCATGCGTGTGCATGACAAGCCGGGCGTGCTCGCCGATATCACCCGCATACTGGCCAAAGGTTCGATCTCGATCGATGCCATGGTGCAGAAAGAGCCGCCCAAGGGCGAGGCGCACGCCGATATCATCATGTTGACCCACTTGACGGTTGAGAAGCGCATCAACGCGGCGATTGCCGCCATCGAGAAACTCAAAGTGGTTGTCGGCAAAGTGACGCGCATCCGCATGGAGCCGCTCGGCACGAGCTAAGGAAGAGCCGTCATGCAATATGTAAGCACGCGCGGTGACGCGCCCCGCGCAGCCTTTCTCGATATTCTGCTCGGCGGTTTGATGGATGACGGCGGGCTCGCCATGCCTGAACGTTATCCGCAGGTTGGTGCCGCCGAACTGGCGGCCTGGCGCGGCCTCTCGTATCCCGCACTGGCGTTTGAAATTCTGCGCCTCTACGCCGACGACATTAGCGCGGCGGACCTCAAGAAGATTGTTGACCGCAGCTATACCGCGCAGGTTTTTCATTCTCCCGACATCACGCCGGTGCGCGAGTTGGAACCGGGGCTGTTTATCGCGGGTCTCTCGAACGGTCCGACGCTGGCCTTCAAGGATGTGGCTATGCAGTTGCTCGGCAATCTGTTCGAGCATGCGCTGGCAAAAACCGGTACGGAACTGAATATCCTCGGTGCCACCTCGGGCGACACCGGCTCGGCGGCTGAATACGCGATGCGCGGCAAGAAGGGTATCCGCGTCTTCATGCTCTCGCCGCATCAAAAGATGAGCCCCTTCCAAACGGCGCAGATGTTTTCGCTGCAGGACGCCAATATCATCAATATCGCGGTGCGCGGCGTGTTTGACGACTGCCAGGACATCGTCAAGGCGGTCAGCAACGATCACGCCTTCAAGTCCCAGTACAACATCGGCACGGTCAATTCAATCAACTGGGCGCGTGTGGTGGCCCAGGTCGTGTATTACTTTAAGACCTATTTTGCCGCTACGCAGTCGAACGACCAGCAGGTGTCGTTTGCCGTGCCGTCGGGCAATTTCGGCAATATTTGCGCCGGCCATATCGCGCGCAGCATGGGCCTGCCGGTGCGCAAGCTGATACTGGCCACCAACGAAAACGACGTGCTCGACGAATTTTTCCGCACCGGCATTTATCGCGTGCGGTCGTCGGAGCGTGTGCAACAGACCAGCAGCCCGTCGATGGATATTTCCAAGGCCTCAAACTTCGAGCGCTTTGTGTTTGATCTGGTCGGCCGCGACAGCCGCACCGTGGCGGGTTTATGGCGCCAGCTGGATCGTGATGGCATTTTTGATCTGTCGCGTACGCCGCATTTTGCGCGCCTCGCTGAATTCGGTTTTGTCTCGGGTTCGAGCCGGCACGCCGACCGCCTGCAGACCATCCGCTCGGTTTATCAGCAACACAACCAGATGATCGATACGCATACCGCTGACGGCCTCAAGGTCGGTCTCGAGCATCGTGAGGCGGGTGTGCCGCTGATTTGTCTGGAGACTGCATTGCCGGCGAAATTTGCTGCCACGATCCGCGAAGCCATCGGTCGCGACCCCGAGGTGCCTTATGGGATGGCCGGGTTGGAACTGCTGCCGCAACGCTTTTGCGTGCTCGACAACGATGACGTTGCCGTCAAGAATCTGATCGTCAGCACCTGTGGTGCGGCTGCCGTCTGAGTCGTCACGACGGGCGCGCTGCCGCTTCTGCGATTAACCGCTACTGTTCGTTAAACCGCATCGAGAGGTCGGCCGCCCTGACATCCTTGGTCAGGCTGCCAATCGAGATGCGGTCAACGCCCGTTTCTGCAATCTGCCGCACGTTGTCGAGGGTGATGCCGCCCGAGGCTTCAAGTTCGGCACGTCCGGCGGTGTAGGCAACCGCCGCGCGCATCTGTGCAGTATTCATGTTGTCGAGCAGAATCAGGCGCGCACCTGCGTCGAGGGCGATCTGCAATTGATCCAGGGTTTCGACTTCAACCTGTATCCATACCCCGGGCGGGGCGGCGGCGAGCGCTATTTTCATGGCGGCCGCTACGCCGCCGGCAGCGGCGATATGGTTTTCCTTGATCAGGATGGCGTCATAAAGCCCCATGCGGTGATTAGTGCCGCCACCGCTGAGAACCGCATATTTTTGCGCTACGCGCAGCCCGGGCAGGGTCTTACGGGTGTCGAGAATTTTTGCACGTGTGCCGTCTACCGCATTGACATATCGCCGGGTGGTGGTGGCGATGCCCGACAATAGTTGCAGGAAATTAAGCGCGGTGCGTTCGCCAGTGAGCAGGGCACGCGCGCTACCGCTTAGCGTGCACAGTGTCTGTCCAGCCTGCAGCAACGCGCCGTCGGTAGATGTCCATTCGATTTTCATCGAGGCGTCGAGACGCCGGAAGCAGGCTTCCGCCCAGGCGGTGCCGCAGACCGTAATGTCGGCGCGTGTGATGATGCGCGCGCTGGCGATTTCTGCCGCCGGGATCAAGCCCGCGGTCAAGTCGCCGGTGCTGACATCTTCTTCCAGCGCCGCGCTGACGTTGCATTCAATTGCCAGTGTCAAGCCATGCATTTTCATCTATATTAGTTGTGGCAGTGAGCCCGAAGTTTACCCGATGGGAGAAAACATGACCGGCGTAACAGGCGTTATTTCCCTGGGTCTGGCGAGGTTCATAGGATTTGTTGTGATGGACCTGCTAACTGTTTGGTTCGCGCAGGATGCCACACAGAAATAAAAACGGTATTAGGCAATTTTCTTTTGATTGGCCGCCTGCCTTTTTTACAGCCCTGTATGGCCGATGCCGTGCCTGTGGTTGAAGGCTATCTGGAGCCATTATTCCGGGTGTGGTCATTGAAATAACGCTGAATCACCCCATTTGCAGGCTATGACATTGAGAGGGAGCCGGTCGTATCATGCGATTTGACAAGTTCACCACCAAGTTTCAACAGGCGTTCTCTAACGCGCAGAGCCTCGCGGTCGGACAGGACAACCCCTACATCGAACCGCAGCATCTGCTGCAAGCCTTGCTGCAACAGGACGACGGCAGCACTGTGTCCTTGCTGTCGCGTGCCGGCGTCAATGTGCCGGCGCTGAAGACCGCGCTGGCGGCGGCCGTCAAGCGTCTGCCCAAGGTCGAGGGTCAAGGCGGTGAGGTCAATGTTGCGCGAGAATTGACGGGCCTGCTGAACCTTACCGACAAGGAAGCACAGAAGCACGACGACCAGTTCATCGCCTCGGAGATGTTCCTGCTGGCCCTGACCGGCGACAAGGGCGAAACCGGGCGTTTGTTCAAACAGCACGGTGGCACGCGAGCCGCCCTTGAGCAGGCGGTCAACGCAGTGCGCGGCGGCGAGAATGTCAGCAATCCGGAGGCCGAGGGTGCGCGCGAAGCGCTGAAGAAATACACGGTGGATGTCACCGAGCAGGCGCGCGTCGGCAAACTCGACCCGGTGATCGGCCGCGATGACGAAATCCGCCGGGTCATACAGATCCTGCAGCGTCGTACCAAGAACAATCCGGTGTTGATTGGCGAACCCGGGGTCGGTAAGACGGCCATCGTCGAGGGGCTTGCGCAGCGCATCGTCAATGGCGAGGTGCCGGAGACGTTGAAGAACAAGCGCGTGCTTTCACTGGATATGGCCGCCATGCTGGCAGGTGCTAAATATCGCGGCGAGTTCGAAGAGCGTTTGAAATCGGTGCTTAAGGAAATCGCCCAGGATGCCGGCCGCACCATCGTCTTTATCGATGAATTGCACACCATGGTCGGCGCCGGCAAGGCGGAAGGTGCGATTGATGCGGGCAATATGCTGAAGCCGGCGTTGGCGCGCGGCGAGTTGCATTGCGTCGGCGCCACCACGCTCAACGAGTATCGCAAATATGTGGAGAAGGACGCTGCGCTCGAGCGCCGCTTTCAGAAGGTGCTGGTTGATGAGCCGTCGGTGGAGAGCACGATTGCGATCCTGCGCGGACTGCAGGAAAAATACGAGGTCCACCACGGCGTCGATATCACCGATCCGGCCATTGTTGCGGCCGCTGAGCTGTCGCATCGCTATATCACCGACCGTTTTCTGCCCGACAAGGCGATCGATCTGATCGATGAGGCAGCCTCGCGCATCAAGATGGAAATCGATTCCAAACCGGAGTCGATGGACAAGCTCGACCGCCGGCTGATTCAGCTCAAGATCGAACGCGAAGCGGTGCGCAAGGAAAAAGACGAGGCCTCGCAGAAACGGCTGGCGGCGCTCGAAGACGAAATCATTCGACTCGGACGCGAATACGCTGACCTCGAAGAAGTGTGGAAGTTTGAGAAGGCGCAGGTGCAGGGTTCGCAGCACGTCAAGGAAGAACTTGAGAAGGCGAAGTTGGAAATGGAAGCCGCCACGCGCAAGGGGGACTGGCAGAAAGTCTCCGAGATCCAATACGGTCGGGTACCCAAACTCGAGGCGCAGCTGAAACAGGCCGATGTTGTGCCGGTCGCCGGAGCCAAGCCACGTTTGTTGCGCACCCAGGTCGGCGCCGAAGAGATCGCTGAAGTGGTCTCGCGCGCCACCGGTATTCCGGTCGCGAAGATGATGCAGGGTGAGCGTGACAAGCTGTTGCAAATGGAAGACCGTCTGCATCAGCGCGTGATCGGGCAGAACGAAGCGGTGCGCATGGTCTCCGATGCGATCCGGCGCTCGCGTGCGGGTTTGGCAGATCCGGACAAACCGTATGGGTCGTTTCTATTCCTCGGGCCGACCGGCGTCGGCAAGACGGAGTTGTGCAAGGCACTGGCGGAATTCCTTTTCGATTCCGAAGAACACATGATCCGCATCGATATGAGCGAATTCATGGAGAAGCATTCGGTCGCCCGCCTGCTCGGCGCACCGCCCGGCTATGTCGGCTATGAAGAGGGCGGCTACCTGACTGAAGCGGTGCGGCGCAAACCGTATTCCGTGATCCTGCTCGACGAAGTTGAGAAGGCGCACCCTGACGTGTTCAATGTGCTGCTGCAGGTGCTCGACGACGGTCGCATGACCGACGGCCAGGGGCGCACCGTGGATTTCAAGAATACGGTCATCGTCATGACCTCCAACCTTGGCTCGCAGATGATCCAGCAGATGAGCGGTAATGATTACCAGCTGATAAAAATGGCGGTGATGGGCGAGGTGAAGGCGCAGTTTCGGCCGGAGTTCGTCAACCGGATTGACGAGATCGTGGTCTTCCATGCGCTCGACGAGAAAAACATCGCCTCGATTGCGCGCCTGCAGATCGGGCTGCTCGAGAAGCGGCTGGCGAAGATGGAGATCCGGCTTGAGATTACTGATGCAGCGCTTAAACGTGTGGCGGAGGCCGGCTTCGATCCGGTTTACGGGGCGCGGCCGCTCAAGCGTTCGATCCAGTCCGAGCTTGAAAACCCGCTGGCGCGGCGCATCCTCGAAGGCGGGTTCGCGGCCAAGGATACAGTGCACATCGATATCGAGAAGGGCGCTTTGCGTTTTACCAAGTCTTGAGCAATTACCTTAATGGCAGAGTCGGACAGCGGGTGCCGCGAGTTGATCGCGGCGCCCGTTTGTATTGTGATGACCGAGGAAAGTAGTCGCCCTTGATGGCGCAAGGGCGGCAGGATCGCGCACGTTATAATTCGTTGCTGGCTACGCCCATTACATGTGCTGTTTCTCATGGAGCAACGATGACCCCTCAACACTACAAGACGGCATGCCTGGCGATGTTTGCTTCGCTGGTGATGATCAATGGCGCTGTGGCCCAAACCTTTCCCAACCGGCCACTGCGGCTTGTTGTGCCGTTTTCTCCAGGCGGTGCGGCCGATGTGCCGGGGCGTATTCTGACGCAGAAGATGACCGAGGCGCTGGGGCAGCAGGTGATCGTTGATAACCGCCCGGGTGCGGGCTCGACGATTGGCGCGGAGTCGGTGGCCAAGGCGCCCCCTGACGGTTACAGCTTGCTGATGATCAGCAACACGCATTTTGTCAGTGCCGCCCTTTATAAAAAGCTGGTCTACGATTCGGTGGCTGATTTCGCACCGGTGACGCAGGTGACCAGTGCGCCCAACGTGATCGTGGTGCATCCCTCCCTGCCGGCGAAGAGTGTCAAGGAGTTGATTGCACTGGCCAAGGCCAAGCCGGGCAAGATCGACTACGCTTCTTCAGGCAACGGCAGTACCCAGCATCTGACCGGGGCGTTGTTTACCAAAATGGCCGGGATCGATATGGTGCACATCCCTTACCGTGGCAGCGGTCCGGCAACGGCGGACTTGCTGAGCGGGCAGGTGACGGTAGGCTTTCCCGGGATCGCCGGCATGCTGCCGCAAATACGTGCCGGCAAACTGCGTGCGCTGGCGGTGACTAGCGGCAAGCGCTCGCCCGAGCTCCCTGATATACCGACGGTGGCCGAGGCCGGCATCAAAGGTTATGACGTGACGGCGTGGTTTGGCGTCGCCGCACCGAAAGGCACGCCGCGCGAGGTCGTGATGAAACTACATGGCGAATTGCTGCGCATGGTGAAAGCGCCCGAGGTGCAAAAGCAGTTGCTTAACGCCGGCCAGGAAGTTGCCTGGCAGGAGACGCCCGAGCAGTTTGGTGAAATGCTCAAGGTCGAGGCGGCGAAGTGGGCGCGTATGGTCAAGGAGTCCGGCGCCCAGGTGAACTAACTGCGCAGCGCCGGCAGTTGTCGGCGCCGCCGGCCTACAGTGTTTGGACGTTAAATTCGGCGCGCTCCTGTGCGTCGAGTTGTGCCAGCAAACCGGTTTCCCAAGCGAGGTATTGCAGCATGGCGGCGCGGTTGCCGGCATGCCGGTCATGCACGAAGAATAAATGGTCGATGCATTCCTCATCAGCCGGTTTGGCCGGCGAGGCTTCCGTCGGAAAATCAGCGGCCTTCCAGGCGGCCACGCCACCGTCCAGGATACTGATGTCACTACGGCCACCCGTCCTAAGTTCGGTGGCGGCCAGTTGGGCGACCCCGACGTCATCGGCAATCAACACCAGCGGTCCGCTGATTTTGCGCACATCGGTGTTGATTTTTGCGCGATTGCTCCAGCGGGTGCCCGGCACATGGGCGCGGCGGTAATCCATGCTGTAGTTCAGATCAATGGCGGTCGCGCGTTTTGATTCAAGCGCTTCCTTTAGCGCTACGGCAGTGATCTGCGGCAGCTCTGGCAGGGCGACCATTTCTACGGGTGGCACGCGCAATCCCGAGTGGATGCCATCGCGTAAAACGCTGACGTCATAGCCAAGCTGCACCAGCCAGCTGGCGACCACCGGCGCGCGAACACCGTCGCTGTCGATCAAGACGACGCGTGCATGACGTACCGCCGCCCATTGATCGGTAGCCTGAATTAATTGCCCGCCGGGTGCGTGCACGCTGCCGCGGATCGCGTCGCGCGCAAATTCCTCCGGTGTGCGCACGTCGCAGAGATAGGTGGTGCGGGTCTGGTCTTGCAGCCAGGTACTGACTTCGGTGGCGGCCACTGCGCGGATGTTGAAGCGTTGCATCAGGCGCTCTGCGGCGGCGCGGGCGGCGGGCAGGCTGGCGGGGTCGATCTTATCGGGATAACGGCGGGTCGCCTGTTTTTCCAGTTTCAGGTCGGCAAGGTACCAGCCCTGGGTGCCGTTTTCGAGAGCCACCACCGGGTTGGCAACGCCGAAATTAATCAGGGTCTGCGCACCGATGATGGAACGGGTGCGCCCTGCGCAGTTGACGACAATTTTCGTCTTCGGGTTCGGTGCGAGCGTGGCGATGCGATACGGCAACTCGGCGTTCGGACAGCAGATGCCGCCAGGGATGTTCATCTTTTGGTACTCGTTGAACGGACGCCCGTCGAGGATGATGAAGTCTTCACCGGCCTCTTGCATGCGCACCAGTTCCTGCGCGGTGATACGCGGTGTGTGGCAGGCGTGTTCGACCAGTTCACCGAGTGTTTTGCTTGGCACGTTGACGCCGCGAAACAGGCTGTAACGTGCCGCCGCCCAGGCGCGTACGCCGCCGTTCAATAGCGCGACATCGGTGTAGCCCAGGGCGCGCAATTTGGCTGCGGCCCCCGCCGCGATTCCCGTGTAACCATCGTCGCAGAGAACGATGCGCGCGCTCTTGCGCGGCACCAGGCGCAAGGCATCCAGTTCGAGCCGGCTGTAGGGCAGCGGTGTGGCGAAGAGCAGATGCGATTCGCCAAACTGGCCGGCTTCGCGCACGTCGAGCAAGGCGATTTCGGCGCCGTCGTGCAACATGTTTTTCAGTTCTGCGGGGCTGACGCTGCGGTGCGGGTCGGTCATGGCATGGTCCTGGATGGCTTGAGATCGGGTTTGAATTAGATCATCAACAGCGGCACGCCGCTGATAATCAGAAGAATGGCGATGAAGCGGCGAAACATCGGCTGGTCAAGGTTGGCGTGGATATGGTTGCCGAGAAAGGCGCCGAGCAGCATCAGAGGCAGTCCGCAGGCGCAGGCGATCAAGGCTTCGCGATTAAACGCGCCCATTGCAAAGTAGCCGACGCCGCGCACACCGCCCAATACGAACAACATCGCCGCCATGGTGGCGCGGAAGTGATCTTTGTCGAGCCGCTTCATGTCCAGATACACGGCGTAGAACATGCCGGCCATGGAGCCGAATAGCGTGCCGGAGATGCCGGCGGTGATGCCGGTCAGCGGACGCATCAGACGCATTGGAAGTGGCGGTGTGATACCGGGTTTGATTGAGCGGTAGAGCCCATGGCTACCGTAGCACAGCACTACTACGCCGAGGCCGTGCGCGATGGTTGCCGCTTCAAACACATTAAAAAAATAAAGGCCAATCGCGGCACCGATCAATGATGACGGCAATACCTGCCACAACTCGCGCCAGATGACGTGGCGGGCGTCACCGGCGAGGATCGAGCAGGATGACAGGACGCCAAATACGGTGACCACTGGCACGATGATTTTCATCGGCAGCACGAGGGCGAGTAGCGGGATCGTCACCGCGCCAAAGCCGGCACTGCCGCGTATCGCATAGGACATTACGACCACGGCGCAGGCATAAATGATTTGCAGCGGACCGAGGTTATCCATGCTGCGCAAGGAACTGTAAGGATGACGCGACTCGCCCGACTATCTGCTTGCGTAGATAATGGCAGTCTGCAAGAATTTGTAACGGACGAGAGATCAGGCGTGAATTATGGGGGAAGCAATGGCAGTGACACAGGCGCAGGGCGCGGGCACTCGAAAAATTCATCCTTTGACGATACGATGGACGCACTGGATCAATGTCTTCGCAATGTTGTTGATGGTTGCCAGCGGCTGGCGTATTTACAACGCGGCACCGCTGTTTGCTTTCAAATTCCCCCGCGAACTAACGATTGGTGGTTGGTTGGGCGGGGCCCTGCAGTGGCATTTTGCCGCAATGTGGCTACTGGTCGTGAATGTAGTCGTCTATGTGGCCTATGGCCTCTGGACGCGGCATTTTAGGTCAAATTTCCTGCCGTTGACGCCGCAGATGCTATGGCGCGATTGCAAAATGGCGATGCGCGGAAAAATCTCTCATCAACCGGGGGTTTATAACGCGGTGCAGCGTGCGGCTTACCTCGGGGTGATTGGCCTGTTGTTGGTGCTGGTGTTGTCCGGTCTTGCCATCTGGAAGCCGGTGCAGTTTCAAGTGATGGCTGCGCTGATGGGCGGATACGAAGGGGCCCGTCTGGTACATTTTTTTGCGATGGTGATGACGATGGTATTCATCACTGTGCATGTGGTGATGGTGGTGTTGGTGCCGCGCACGCTGCGATCGATGTTGAGCGGACGCATTGCCGCAGACGGAAATGAAGGAGGGTTGAAATGAGCCTTTTTAACGCAGGTAAGCCGGATCGCAACCTCGTCGCGCCAAGCCGTGAAATCGTCAGTCTCGAGCGCCGGATTTTTTTGAATAAGGGCCTCAGCCTGGGCGCGCTGAGCATGCTAACAGGCTGCGATGTCACGGACGCCGACAGTGTGCAGAAGGTGTTGTGGAGCATGTCGCGCTGGAACGACGCGGTGCAGGCGGCCATCTTTGATCCGGACAAGCTGGCACCGACCTACCCGGAGAGTGCGATTACGCAGCCGTTTCCGTTCAACGCGTTTTACAGTGAATCTGCAGCGCCGCGCATTGATGCATCCACCTACAAGCTGGAGGTGGGCGGGTTGGTGCGCGAGAAATCATCCTGGACGCTGGATCAGCTCTACGCGCTGCCGCAATCGAGCCAGATTACGCGCCACATTTGTGTCGAGGGGTGGAGCGCCATCGGCAAGTGGACGGGGGTGACGTTTAGAACATTCCTGCAGCACGTCGGCGCGGATCTCTCCGCGAAGTATGTCGGCTTCAAGTGCGCCGACGATTACTACACCAGTATCGACATGCCTACCGCGTTGCATCCGCAGACGCAGATGACGTTCAAGTTTGTCGATCAGATTTTGCCGGTGCGCTACGGCTTTCCGCTGAAGCTGCGCATCCCGACCAAGCTGGGTTTCAAGAATCCCAAGCATGTCGTGGCGATTTTTGTCACCAATGAAAACCCTGGCGGCTACTGGGAGGACCAGGGTTACAACTGGTTCAGCGGTTCCTAAAGTTCAGGTTTTTTCGCCAGACCACCAAGTAGCGCGGCGGTTTGCCGGCGTAACGCTGAGCGAAGCGGTGTTTGTGCCTGTGTGCTGGCGTTGCTGCCGCTCCCAGCTTTAGGCTCATACGGCTTGTTGAAATCAAAACCGCCTGCTGCCGGCGGTGGTGCTGTTCTTGCCGGCGCGGGACGCGCCGTGCTGCGTGGTGCGTGGTGTTCGCTGCTGCTGCGTTCTTCATGGTGACGCGGCGGGCGTGAACGGCCGGTCGCCAGCTCCGGCATCGGCAGACGTTCAAGCTTGCGCTTTAACTCGCGTTCAATATCGTCCAGCATGCGTTTTTCTTCGCCGCAGACGAGTGAAATTGCTTCGCCCGGACTGCCGGCACGGCCGGTGCGGCCGATGCGGTGTATGTAATCTTCAGCCGCATACGGCAGTTCGTAATTGATCACGAAGGGCAGTTGTTCAATATCGAGTCCGCGCGCGGCGATATCGGTGGCGACCATTACTTTCATGGTCCCGTTCTTGAATTCCTCCAGCGCCTGCATGCGTTCACCCTGGGTGCGGTCGCTGTGGATGGCGGTTGCCGGCACGCCGTCACGTTGCAGTTCGCGCATCAGGCGGTTGGCATCGCGTTTGGTGCGCACGAAAACCAGAACCTGCTGCATGTCGCGGCTTTTGATCAGGTGGGCCAGTAGGGCGCCCTTGTGTTCGGAGTCGACCTCGAACATCCGGTGGGTTACCAGATCGGCCGGCGCATTGCGGCGCGCGACTTCGATCGACACCGGGGTGCGCAGCATCTGGTTGGCGAGGCGCTTGATGTCTTCCGAGAAGGTGGCCGAAAACAACAAGCTCTGGCGTTCGGCCGGCAGCAGCGACAGGATGCGTTTGATGTCGGGCATGAAGCCCATGTCGAGCATGCGATCGGCCTCATCGAGCACCAGAATCTCGACGCGCGACAAATTGACCGTTTTTTGTTGCACGTGGTCGAGCAGGCGGCCGGGGGTGGCAACGAGGATTTCGACGCCGGCACGCAGGGCCTTGATTTGCGGATCGATGTCCACACCACCAAACACCACCGCTGAACGCAGGCTCATATATTTCGCGTAGGCGCGGACGTTTTCCTCGACCTGTGCGGCAAGCTCGCGGGTCGGCGTCAGCATCAGGGCGCGGATCGGGTGGCGCGCCGGCGATGGGCTGGAGCTTTGCTGGGGGGCCAACAGCTGCAAAATGGGCAGGGCGAAGCCGGCGGTTTTTCCGGTACCGGTCTGGGCGCAAGCCATCATGTCATGTCTGGCGAGAACGGGAGGGATGGCCTTGAGCTGAATCGGTGTCGGCTCGGTGTAGCCCTGATCGGCAATTGCGTGCAACAGCTCGGGTAGCAACCCGAGCGACTCAAACGACATTGAGAAAAACTCCTGGGTTTCGGCGTACGCGCGCGAGTTTCGGTGCGGCGTTCGCTGGGGGATACGGACGGTCACTGTGCGGCGGTAACAGCTGTGCGCCGTGAGCCGCGATCAACAACATCTTATGGCGCTGCTAGCATTTGTTTCACAATTATATCCGGTCTGCACCTGCTCCGCCAGACAAGTTCTCTTGGGCAAGCGGTCTGCGGGCCATGCGTTGCTACGCGCTGTGCCGCTGAGTGCCGCTCAGTGCACAGAGGACTACGCCGGTTTGTGGCGGCCTCCCGTGGCAGGTAATCCCCTTGGTTGCATTGATCAGCGGACGTTTTTTCCACATAATCGGTGGTGGTGGCAGTATCTGTGATTAGATGTTTTACCGAGGGGCAAACCAGTGTCGATCATGCGTCGTTCCAACGAAAGTCCGCCTGCCGGGGTAAACGTCCGCTTCCCCCTGATTCTGACGCTTGACGCCAATGGCACACCGCACCGCTGGATTACCTGGCAACACGCCTGTTTCTACTACACCAAAGACCAGATTGCATGGACCGCCGGTGCCGAGGCTTTTTCGGTACTGGGTGGCTATAACCGTATTTCCGGTGAGCGTTCGCGGATCGTCTCCAACAGCATTATTGCGATCAAGGGCAGGCCTCTGGCGGCGCGGGGCTTTGGTCAGATACCGCCACTCAGCAACCGCGAGTTGTTCCAGCGTGACCGTTTCCTGTGTGCTTATTGCGGCACTCTTGTGCACGGCGCAAAGTTGACGCGCGATCACGTGGTGCCGTTTTCACGCGGCGGTCGTGATGTCTGGATGAACGTTGTCACCGCCTGCCGGCCATGCAATGAAAGAAAAAGCGACCGCACGCCGGACCAGGCCCACATGGAGTTGCGCTACCTGCCCTATGTGCCCAATCGCGCTGAATACCTGATTCTCACCAACCGGCGGATCCTGGCCGATCAGATGGAGTTTCTCGAACAGCATGTTTCTGTGCAAAGCCGCCTGCATGCGCGGGGGTTGCGTTAATTTATTTTTTCGGCGCTTCTTGGGCGTGTAGCGCCAGTATGGCGGCCGGTGTTGGCGTCACCTCAGGGCGTTTCTCGGCAAAGAGCAGCCAGAACAGCGCACCGTTGATCAGGACAAGAATAACCTCGAAGTAGAGGACGGTGGTCACAATGACGTGATTGGCGCGGTGTGAGAAGACAAAATAAAACCCTTCGAATGTCGGCAAAGTCGCGTTGGTGATTGCGAATACCGATTCAAACGGCGGAAACAGCACAATCACCGTTAGATTCGCAGCGACAAAAATCAACGTTGAGTTTTGCAGACGTCCGGGACGCTTGCCTGCTGCGGACGTTTTGTCGCGCAGCAACAGCAAGCCGATGCAGGTGTTAATCAAAACCACCATGATTTCGAGATAGAGCAGGCTGAAATTGACGACCATCTTTTCTGTCTGTTGCAGATAAAATTCGAAGCCGCTGAAGACGGGAATCTTGCTACCCGCAATGGTGTAAATGTCGAAGGGTGGAAACAGTAGTAGCAATAACAAATTGCCTGCCGCAAATGCCAGCGCAATCGCCTGATTTTGATTCAAATGGATTGCTCCTCGTGTGGTGCTATACCAACCCATACTATTCAGATTATAAGGAAGAGGGGCTGCAATGTGGTTTTGTGCTTCGACTCGATGGCGGTGCGGTGCGCTTGTGATCGGTCCTGTGTGCGCAAACGCCTCGGCTGAAGATGGTAGGGGTCCGAGTCGAGCTTACCGGTGGCAGGGCATTCTGTTAGAATTTATCTTCTCCAACAAAGCCTTGTCGCGGCAGCAACGCCTGCAAGCGTCGGCAGTTTTCATTGATCAATCCTGATTTTCATTGCCACTCGACGGTGTCTGACGGCACGGTTTCGCCGGCCGCACTGGTCGCGCGTGCTGCGCGCCGAGGTGTCGGCACGCTGGCGTTAACCGATCATGACGATACTGCAGGGCTGGCGGAGGCTGCGCTCGCTGCCCGCGAACACGGCATACGGTTTATCAACGGCGTTGAAATATCCGTGACCTGGCAGGCGCAAACCATCCACATCGTCGGTTTGGGGATAGACCCTGATCATCCTGTTTTGCAAAACGGACTCGCAGCGACGCGTTCCGGTCGTATCGATAGGGCAAAACGCATGGCGGCGGCGTTTGACGGGCTGGGAATACACGGCACCTTTGAGGGGGCCGCAGCGCTTGCTGGGAATCCCCGCATGATCAGCCGCACGCATTTCGCACGTTATCTGTGTGACACGGGTAAGGTCAAAAACGTCAAGGATGCCTTTCGTCATTGGCTGGGTGAGGGGCGGCCCTGCAATGTCGATCAGGAGTGGGCTGGCCTGCGTGACGCCGTGTCGTGGATCAACGTGAGTGGCGGGGTGGCGGTGATTGCGCATCCGGTGCGTTATCGGTTGGAGCGGCCACAGTTGCGCATGCTGTTGTCGGAATTCGGTGACGCCGGCGGAGCGGCGATTGAGGTCGTCGCGGGCAGTCAGCAGTCGGGGCAGTATGCAATGTTCGCCCGTTACGCCAACGAGTTCGGTCTGGCGGCTTCATGCGGCTCGGATTTTCATTCGCCGCTTGAGAGCCGTGACCTCGGCGGCTTGCCGCCTTTGCCAGCCTCCTGCGAGCCGGTGTGGCAGCGGCTTGGCCTTGACTGACGTTGTAACAGGCAAGCCATGGCACAGTATTTCGAAATGCATCCGGATGATCCGCAGCCGCGGCTGGTGCGCCAGGCAGTGCAGATTTTGCGCGACGGTGGCGTCATCGCCTACCCGACGGACTCCTGTTACGCACTGGGCTGTCAAATCGGCGACAAGACCGCCATGGAGCGGATACGTAGCATCCGCGATATTGACGCGCGGCATCACTTTGCGCTGATGTGCCGCGATGTGCGTGAGGCGGCCGTGTATGCCCGTATTGACGATTGGCAGTTCAGGCTGCTGCGCGCTGGAGCAGTCGGTGGTTTCGCTTTTATCCTGCCGGCGACCCGCGAGGTACCGCGCCGCCTGTTGCATGAAAAGCGCAAGACGATCGGCATCCGTTTGCCGGGGAATACTTTGGCGCAGGCGCTGCTGGAGGAGCTCGGTGAACCCATGTTGAGTTCGTCTTTGATTTTGCCTGGCGAGGAGGATCCTCTGAACGACACGGATGAAATGCGCGCACGACTCGAACATGCCGTGGATCTGGTCATCGATGCCGGACCTTGCGGCCTGATCCCCAGCACCGTGGTGGACATGACGGGGTCGGTGCCGGTGATTACCCGAGAGGGTGTGGGCCGACCCGAACTGTTGGGAGTGACAGTTGGAGCTTAGTATCATTCAGAAAGTCGCCGTCTTTGCATTGCCGGTGTTGTTCGCCATTACGCTGCATGAGGCTGCGCACGCCTTTGCCGCCCGTTATTTTGGCGACATGACGGCGTATGCGGCGGGCCGCGTTAGCCTGAATCCGCTGCGACATATCGACCCGCTCGGAACCATCATCATTCCGTTGCTGACTCTGGTCTTGACGCCGTTCATGTTCGGTTGGGCCAAACCGGTTCCGGTGAACTTCGGCAATCTGCGCAACCCGAAACGCGATATGTTGTGGGTGGCGGCAGCCGGTCCCTTTAGTAATTTTTTGATGGCGCTGGCTTGGGGATTTTTGCTGAGAATTACGCTTGGCCTGTCTGATGACAATGCTGCGCAGGGCTGGCTGACCGCGGTCGGTGAAGCCGGTATCTTTGTCAATGTCATATTTTTTGCACTGAACCTGTTTCCGCTGCCGCCGCTCGACGGCGGACGCATCATGGTCAGTCTGCTGCCGCGGCCCCTGGCCTTCAAGTTCGCCGCCATTGAACGTTACGGTTTCTTCATTTTGCTCGCCCTGTTGTTTACGGGCATACTTGGCAGGATTTTGGCACCGCTGATTTCGGCCACTGTTTATGTGGTGGCCGTTTTTTGTGGTTTGCCTGCGGGCAGCTTTATGTAATGTTCAGGCCGTGTAGAGCGCACGTTGCCATTATCTGATTTTCAGGAAATCTTATTATGTTTATCGATCGCGTTTTGTCAGGCATGCGTCCGACCGGAGCGCTGCACCTTGGTCACTACCACGGTGTGCTCAAAAACTGGATGCGCTTGCAGCACGAGCATGAGTGTTTCTTTTTTGTCGCCGACTGGCACGCGCTGACCACCCATTACGATAGCCCTGCGCAAATCGAGCAACACACCTGGGACATGGTAATTGACTGGCTGGCCGCCGGCGTTGAGCCCTCGCAGGCGACGCTGTTTATTCAGTCGAAAGTGCCGCAGCATGCAGAGTTGCATCTGCTGCTGTCGATGATCACGCCGCTCGGCTGGCTGGAGCGGGTGCCGACCTACAAGGATCAACAGGAGAAGCTGACCGACAAGGATTTGTCGACCTACGGTTTTCTCGGTTATCCATTGCTGCAGAGCGCAGATATCCTGATTTACCGCGCCAACCGGGTGCCGGTGGGCGAGGATCAGGTGCCGCATATTGAATTTACCCGCGAGATTGCGCGGCGCTTCAATCATGTCTACGGTCGCGAGGCTGGCTTTGAGGAAAAGGCCGAGGCCGCGATCAAGAAGCTGGGATCCAAGCGGGCGCGCCTGTATCGAGATTTGCGCACCAAATATCTTGAGCGCGGAGACGCCGAGGCGCTCGAGGCGGCGCGCGCGCTCCTTGAGAGCGCGCAGAATATGGCGCTGGGCGATCGCGAAAGATTGTTTGGCTATATCGAGGGGGGCGGCAAGGTCATATTGGTCGAGCCGCAGGCTTTGCTCACCGAGGCCTCGAAAATGCCCGGACTCGACGGGCATAAGATGTCGAAGTCCTATAACAATACCGTCAGCCTGCGGGAAGACGACGACAGTGTGACCCGCAAGATCCGCACGATGCCGACCGATCCGGCGCGGGTCAAGCGCACCGATCCGGGCGATCCGGGCAAATGTCCAGTCTGGCAATTGCATTGTGTCTATTCCGACGAGATGAAGCGCGAATGGGTGCAGCAGGGCTGCCGTAGCGCGGGTATTGGCTGTCTCGAATGCAAGCAACCGATCATTGAGTCGGTACTGGCGGAACTCAAGCCGATGCGCGAGCGTGCACAACGCTATGCGGATGACCCGACGCTGGTGCGCAGCATCGTCGCCGATGGTTGCGAAAAAGCGCAGAAGCTCGCCGAGGACACCATGCGCGACGTGCGCGAAGTGATGGGGCTGCGTTATACCTAAGGGCGACCGGTGGCCGTAGGTTTGGATTTCAATTCACGTTAAAATGCGCCATGCAGAAACTGACCGAATTTGAACTGTATTCCAGCCCGCAAGCGCGGCTGGCTTCGCCACCGACCAACCTGAGTGCGGGGATTTGCGAGTGACCGAGGCGACTACGATAGACACTGCTGCGCCGATCGCACGCTACCGTGGCGAGCCGGTGCACCAGTTGCCGCTGGATCTTTACATACCGCCAGATGCGCTGGAGGTTTTTCTCGAAAACTTCGAGGGCCCGCTTGATCTGCTTTTGTATTTGATCCGCAAACACAATCTGGATGTGCTGGATATTCCGATGGCGCGTCTGACCGCGCAGTATCTCGAATATGTCGAGGTGATGCGCCGCAAGAGTCTGGAGCTGGCGGCTGAATATCTGGTGATGGCGGCGGTGCTAATTGAGATCAAGTCACGGATGTTGTTGCCGCGGCCGCCGGCGGTGGCGGCTGATGAAGCGGATCCGCGTGCCGAGCTGGTGCGGCGTTTGCTCGTGTATGAACAAATGAAGCTGGCGGCTCACCGCATCGACGAATTGCCGCAGGTTGGCCGCGATTTCATGCTGGTCCAGGTGTGGATCGACAAGGAGGCGGAGCAGGTGCTGCCGACGGTCAGCGCAGAGGATTTGCGCCAGGCCTGGCTTTGGTTGCTGCAGCGCGCCAGTGTGAATAGGCATCATCGCGTGACGCGCGACCAGTTGTCGGTGCGTGAGCATATGACTATGGTGTTGCGGCGTCTGCAGGAGACCAGTTTTCTCGAATTTACCCAGCTGTTCACGCCGGAAGATGGCGTGCCCAAACTTGTTGTTACCCTACTGGCGGTGTTGGAGCTTGCGCGCGAATCCATGATTGAGATTTCGCAGCAGGCCGCCTATGCGCCGATTTATGTAAAGCTGAGCCATGGACCCACAGTCGTTTGATCTTGAGCATGTGAAGCACATTATCGAGGCGGCGCTGCTGACCGCCAGCGAGCCACTGCAGGTCGGAGACCTGCAGAAATTATTCGATGGCGAGTTGGATAAGGAGGCTCTGCAGTCGGCGATCGCCGAGGTGGCGCAGGGCTGCGAAGGGCGCAGCATCGAATTGGTCAACGTGGCGAGCGGCTGGCGGTTTCGCACGCGCCCCGAATATCAGCGCTTTCTCGACCGCATGAATCCGCAGAAATCCCCGCGTTATTCTCGTGCGGTAATGGAAACGCTGGCGATTGTTGCTTATAAACAGCCGGTGACCCGCGGCGATATCGAGGATATCCGTGGCGTTGCGGTTTCCAGCAATCTGATCAAGGCGCTCGAGGCGCGTGGTTGGATTGATGTAGTCGGTAATCGTGAAGTGCCTGGGCGCCCTGAATTGTTTGCGACCACCCGCCAGTTTCTTGATGACCTGAATCTGACGTCCCTGAGTGAACTGCCCGCCTTGGACGATCTGGGGCAGTTGGTTGAAGCGGTTGCGGCAGAAGTTGGGGTAAGCGAAGACGTTACCGTTGAGGGTAACGGCAGCATGGTGGAGTTGTTGGAGGGTACCATGGATTCAGAGTCAGAGTCAGGGACCGAACTGGAGTTGGATTCTGGGAATGGTGCTGAGGTGGGGTCCGAGGCCGTGTTGGATGCAGATGAGGTGTCGCCCGACGTGGTGGAAGTCAATCTGGGTCCGACCTTGAACTAATATGGTAAGAGCGTGCAGAGTGAGCCAGGGTTTGCTGGTTTGATCTGCAGCGTTGGCTCTGGCCCGTCTAAAAGCGTCTGAACCTCGCGATGATCCGCTTAGAGCGGGTCCATTGCATATTTGTTCAGTTCTTCCAGAGAAATATAGTCGAGCATGGCTTCGTGCGTTGCCGCCAGAAAAATTCGTGGTGCAACGCCGCTCTGCATCGCCTCAACCCAGCGAGCTGCACAAAGACACCAGCGATCACCAGGCCGCAGGCCCGCAAATCCTGCCGCGGGGTGGGGGGTTGTCAAATCGTTGCCACGAGATTGGCTGAAGGCAAGGAATTCCGCGCTGACTTCGGCGCATACAATATGCGCGCCCAAATCATCCGCACCGGTATTACAGCAGCCATCGCGGTAAAAGCCAGTCAATGGTAGTTCGCTGCAGGCGCGTAACGGGTTGCCCATAACATTGCGTGGAATGCGGTCAGAGTCTCTTTGCATGGCGGATAGTGGGATCTTTGAGGTGTCGATGCGGTTATAAAAAAATGCGACAGTGGATGCGCGAGCTCATTCTGAGGGGCTAGGCCAAAATTCTGAGCCGTGTTATCATATTGCATCTAGCAGCACAATTATAAAAAAACCGGTCTGAGGGGCACTGGGTCGTCTGACGTTTTTACCATTTGTGGTGCGATTTTTCGTGGCTGGCGCAAGCGTGGCAGCAGGGCTCGATCCATCCAATGTCGGATCGATGACCTCGCCGGCAGCTAATCTTTATTGGCAGCCTGATCAGGCTTTGCCGATCGTGACACGGTCCGACAAGGCGCCAACGGTTCCCGCTCAGTTCACTGGGCCGCTGTCACTGGCGGAACTGACCGACCTCGCGCTGATGCTGAATCCGCGGACTCGGCAGGCATGGTTGTTTGCAAGGGCCGAAGCTTCGGCGCTGGGTATCGAGAACGCCGATGATTGGCCAACGATTACAGGGCTCGTTACGCATCGTATTGGCAGGGCGATTTCGTCCACTAGTGGTGCTCCAGTGCCAGTTCAAACCCAATACGGCCCCAGCGTTAGTTTGAGCTATACCCTATATGATTTTGGCAAGGGCGATGCTTCGGCCGAAGCCGCGAACTTCCGCCTGCTTGCGGCGAATCTTGCGCAGAATCGAACCCTGCAGGAGGTGGCCACACAAGTCGAGCTAGCTTATTATCGTGTGCTGGCCTTCGATTATATGGTTCGTGCAAGCAATGACGCACTGAAAAACTTCAAAACTGCGCTTGATGCGACACAACGTAGACGAACCTCCGGCCTCGCTACCGCGGGTGACGAGTACCGGGCAGAAACGCAGGTTGGACAGGCCCAACTGACGTTGACACGCAACGAAGGAGAGCTGGCGAAGGCCCGCGGGCAGCTAGCCAACGCGGTTGGGTTGCCGGTGAACTACGATTTAAAGCTCAAGCCGGTCACCGAATTGCCGACGGTGAAAGAGGTAAAGCAAGCGCTCAATGTGTCAATTGAAAAAGCGAAGGCCAGCCGGCCTGATTTGATCGCGTCTGAAGCCAAGGCGCGCGCCGCTCGTGCCACTGCGCTTGCTGCCGATCGAGTTGGACTGCCGACGCTTTCGTTTGTTGCGAACTACGGGCGTGTAATGTTCACGAACGGTGCCCCTGGTTTTGTTGGAAGTCCGGTGGGAACGCTGCGGCCCGAGCAGGACGTTTACCAATTGGGCTTTAACCTGACGATCCCCATATTTAGCGGCTTCAAGGAGACCTACACGGCGCGTCGTGCTCAGGAGTTGGCGGAGCAGGCGGAAAGTGCGCGTGACCAGTTGTTAAGTCAGACTGAACTTGATGTCTGGCAGTCCTATTACGATCTTCAGACGGCGACTAGCAGCGTGTCTAGCACGGGCAACCTGGTCAAGAGTGCCGCGGAATCTGCGGCGGCATCGGCGGCACGTTACAAAGCGGGGATTGGTAACTTGCTTGATTTCATTACGGCGCAGCAGGACGATACGAATGCACGCGTAGCGCAGATTCAATCTTACCTGGATTGGTATAGCGCCCTTGCGCGCCTGAATTTCTCGCTTGGCGCCTCTGATTCTGAAGTCGTCAAGGCACGAGCAAAGCAGTAACGGTTGGCTGTGGCCGGTAGCCCGGTGCAGTCCGGTATCAACGTTGGTCAATTACGCGAGATGAATCAATGAAGCCTTTCTGGAAAATATTTCTGGTGATTTTCGTACTCGCTGGCGGGGGCTTTTATTGGTGGAGCAATCAGTCGGGCGGCAAAGCGGGCGACAACGCCGGTGCCGCCAAGACGGGGGCGAAGGCCGAGGGTAAGAAGGGCGCAGGCAAGCGCGGTGGTGGACCGATTTCAGTCTCTGCGGTTAAGGTCGAGCGACTCCCCATGCCGGTCATTATTGATGCGGTTGGAACGGTTGAATCGGAACATAGCGTAGCGGTCAGGCCCCAGCTGAACGGGGCGCTTGAAGCAGTGCTATTCAGCGAAGGTGATCGCGTGAAGCAGGGGCAACCGATGTTCCGTCTGGATACACGTCCGATGCAAGCTGCCGTTGATCAGGCGCGTGCCGCGCTGGCCCGTGATCAGGCGCAGCTGGTGCAGGCGCGGGCGCAAGAAGCCCGCTTACGTCCCCTGATGGAAAAGGATTACGTGACGCGTCAGGAATATGATGTGGCTGCGACCCAGGCCAAGGCACTTGAATCGACGGTCAATGCCAACAAGGCGGCGCTTGAGCAGGCGCAGTTACAAATGTCGTATGCCAATATTGCAGCGCCGATTTCGGGGCGTACTGGTAGTCTGAGCGTGCGTGCGGGAAACCTGGTGAACGGTGGCACTGGCGGAGCTCCGCTAGTGGTGATCAACAGCACACAGCCCATACTGGTGTCTATCGGCGTTCCTCAGCGTTATTTGGAAGAAGTGAGGAAGTATTGGGGTACGTCCGATTTGAGGGTTGATATCAGCCCCAATCCAGGATCTCCCGTAGCCGCCTCCGGTCAGCTGGTGTTTATCGACAATGCAGTGAATCCCACGACCGGAACGATTACCTTGAAAGCGCGTGTCAAAAACGAAAAAGAAGCGCTGTGGCCCGGGCAGTTTATTGCGGCGCGCATTATTCTTCGAATTGAAAAGGATGCGATGGTTCTGCCCGAGGCTGCGGTATTGCCTGGACAAAGCGGGACCTTCGTTTACGTGGTTCGTGAAGGTCGCGCAAAAGTGCAGGCAGTTACCGTGGACCGCCAGGTCGACGGGCGTATGGTCATCGCAAAGGGGCTCAACGGTGACGAGGAGATTCTGGTGAATGTCCCGCCTTCGGTAACGGACGGTTCGCAAGTCGTGCTGCGCGGTAGCGCCGAGGGCAAGGGCGAAAGTGGTGCAGCGGCTAAAGAGGGTGGCAAAGGCGGCGACGGCAAGGGTAAAAAGGCGAAGGACTCTCCCGGCAAGGATGAAGCTTCCAAAGAGGCGAAGTAATGAATATTTCCAAAATTTTTATCGAGCGGCCGGTCGCTAGCACGGTTCTGTTTGTTTCGATTTTGTTTTTTGGCTGGCTCGGATTTATATCGCTGCCGGTTAATGACCTGCCCAACGTTGACTTTCCGACCATCAACGTCACTGCACGTTTGCCCGGTGCCAGCCCGGAAGTGATGGCGAATACGGTGGCGCTGCCACTAGAGCGGGAATTCAGTCGTATCTCCGGCGTTGATGAGATGACTTCGTCCTCGACCAGCGGTAACGTCCGCATCACACTGACTTTTTCGTTATCGAGGGATATCGATTCTGCGGCGCAAGACGTGCAAACCGCGATCTCGCAGGCAATCCGCCGCTTGCCTGGCGACATGCCTGAGCCGCCGACATTGCGCAAGTTAAATCCTGCAGACGCCCCGGTTCTGATTTTGGCGCTCTCCGCCAAAGAAGATGTGACCCTGCCGAAACTTAACGAGTTTGCAGATTCCAATATTGCTCAACGCTTCTCAACCGTCAGCGGTGTTGCGCAGGTACAGGTCTTTGGGTCACAGAAATATGCCATGCGCCTGTTTGTGGATCCCAATGCGCTGGCAAAACGCGGGCTGGGGTTGGATAAGGTCATTGGAGCAATTCAGTCCTCAAATTCCAACCTGCCGTCGGGGGCACTTCAGGGAACCGCGCGTACCTATACAGTCAAATCACAGGGGAAACTTCAGACTACGGAAGATTTCAATGCGTTGATCGTTTCATACAAAGACGGCATGCCCATACGTTTTGCGGATATTGGCCGGGCAACGGATGGCGTTGAGAACGAAAAGATTCGCAGCTGGTACAACGGCGAGCGTGCACTGATTCTGGCCATTTACCGACAGCCAGGTTCGAACACTGTTGAGGTGGTCAATAAACTGAAGGAGATGTTGCCCGACATCGCCAAACAGATGCCTGCTGGTGCCACCTTGAACGTCTTGGTTGATCGCGCTGAATTTATCCGCGATTCGATACATGAGGTTAATTTCACGCTTGTTTTATCGATACTGCTCGTGATCGGTGTGATTTTGCTTTTTCTTCGGAACATACCGGCTACGCTTGTCACGGCGTTGGTCTTGCCTGCTTCTGTTTTGGGTACCTTTGCCGTCATGCAGATGATTGGCTTTAGTCTGAACAATCTATCGTTGATGGCGATTACGCTGGCAGTCGGCTTTGTTGTTGATGACGCAATCGTTGTGCTTGAGAACATTACCCGTCACATGGAGATGGGGAAGGACCGGATGACCGCGGCCCTTGACGGCGCCAAAGAGATAGGCTCGACCGTTATTACGATGACTGTTTCGCTTTCTGCTGTGTTTTTGCCTATTCTTTTTATGGAGGGTATGGTCGGCCGACTGTTCCGGGAGTTCGCAGTAACCGTTGGTATTTCGGTTTTGATCTCGGGCCTTGTGTCGCTGTCTATAACGCCCATGATGTGTAGTTTGATGTTGCGCACCGAACATAGTCATGGTCGTTTGTTCAATTTTACAGAAAACATTTTTGAGTCTACGAAGGAAGCCTATATTCGTAGTCTGCGATGGGTTTTGAACTATCAGGGCGCGGTGCTTCTGGTGTCGCTTGGTATTCTGTTGGCAACCGGCTGGCTTTACGGTGCAGTGTCTAAAGGTTTTATTCCACGCCAGGATACCGGGGTAATCAATGCCAACACGCGCGCACGCGAGGGGATAACCTTCGATGAGATGATCCGGCACCAGCAAGCGGTGGCTGAGATTATCCAAAAAAATCCTAATGTCGAGTCGGTAATGTCGACCGCTGGTCAGGGCGTCGGTGGAACCTTGGGTGACAACGTTGGTCGTTACATCATTCGCCTAAAGTCGCGTGAAGAAAGAAAAGATGGCGCGGACGAAGTGATTCAGCAGATCAGGCGCGATGCGTCCAAGCTGCAAGGGGTTCGTCTTTTCCTCTCTAATCCGCCGGCTATCCGTATTGGCGGCACCATCTCCACCAGCGATTACGTCTATTCCTTGAGCGCGACCGAATTGCCAAGCCTGTATGGCCCCGGAGAAGCGTTGGAGGCCAAACTGCGTACGATGCCGATGTTGCAGGACGTATCGAGCAATCTTGAATTGAGGAATCCCGAAATCCAGATTCGTGTTCTACGAGAGCGAGCTTCAGCTTTGGGGATCAGCTCCCAGCAGGTTGAGCTGGCATTGTTTAATGCGTTTGGAGGCCGACAAGTTAGTACTTTGTATGGGCCATCCGACCAATACAGCATCATGATGGAACTGGATAGAAAGTATCAGGCTGACATCAATGCATTGGGTTCCTTGTTCATCCAGAGTCCTGCAGGTGCCATGGTGCCTTTAAGCACCCTAGCCGAAGTGAAGAGTGGGGTTGGCCCGATTTCGGTGGCACACTTCGGTCAGCTGCCGTCGGTTATCCTCTCCTTTAACCTGGCGCCAGGCGTATCGGTGGGAGATGCGATCGGATCTATCAATGAAGCGGCCTCGGAGATTGTCCCAGCTGGCATTTCGTCGTCGTTTACGGGGAGTGCAAAGGCTTTCCAGGAGGCTTTCAAGAGTCTACCGATATTGCTGATTATTACGATCGTTCTGATCTATATGATTTTGGCGATTCTCTACGAACATTATGGGCATCCATTTACTATTTTGACTGCGTTGCCTTTTGCGGGCTTCGGTGCGCTTGCGACACTGTTGTTGTTCAAAGAAGAACTCAATATTTTCAGCTTTGTGGGAATCATTCTACTTATAGGTCTGGTCAAAAAGAACGGCATCATGATGATCGACTTTGCGATGCAGATGCAACGCGATAAAGGCATGAATTCGATGGATGCAATTATCGAAGCGTGCTCCGTGCGGTTTCGGCCGATTATGATGACCACCGGTGCGGCAATTTTCGCGACTCTTCCAATCGCCATGGGCTACGGCGCCGGGGCTGAGACGCGGCGGCCGTTGGGTATCGCCGTGGTCGGAGGATTGGTGTTCTCGCAATTCCTTACCCTTTATGTAACACCGGTGTTCTTTGTTTGTATGGATCGCTTTGCTCGTTACATCGATACTTTAAGAGGGAAGAAAGTCGCGCACGCCGAGGGCTGATGGATATAGCTGTCGCGTAAACTGACAAGATACGGTTGTATTTGATTGAAATGCTTGGCCGCGTTGGCGTGCGGTGATACAATTCTGTTACAGACGCGGGGTGGAGCAGTCTGGCAGCTCGTCGGGCTCATAACCCGAAGGTCACAGGTTCAAATCCTGTCCCCGCAACCAGTTTTAAAAAATAGCCCGTCTTAAAAGTCGGGCTATTTTTATGCGCGGAAAAAAATGACCTGTTGCATCGGTTAAGCCGACCTCGCGCAACGTCCGCCCGAAATTGATCGGCAACTGCAGAGTCGCGCTACGCACAGACAATGACAATCTTCCAGACATGCTCTATAATTCCGCGCAGTGCGGGTCAAGGGTACGGCAAGTCCCTGTTTCAACTGGATTTTTAGCCCAGAACCCTCTGCAAGCCTTACTGGTCTTATTTGCGTCAGCCCCCAACAAAAATTTCACTACCAGCGGGCGCTGATTGCCAGCATCAACGACTTGACTGTCCGAGCCACATCCATTGATGTTGGCGTTGAATTAATCACTGCTCATTGCAACCAACCTGTCTTACACGAATCGTAGATGAATACTATTGAGGCGAAAAAAGTCCTCGAAACTGCACTTTTGTGCACGCACGAGGCACTCTCGATCAATGACCTGAAAAAACTGTTTGCTGGTCCGGATGGCAATGCGGATGAAGAGTCGATCAATACCGACACCATCAAGACGATGCTCGACGAGCTAGTGCATGATTGGGCTGAGCGCGGGGTTGAGTTGGTGAGTCTGGCGACAGGCTGGCGTTTTCAGAGCCGCGCGGAGATGAAAGTTTTCCTCGATAGGCTCAATCCTGAGAAGCCGCCTAAGTACACCCGTGCGACACTCGAAACGCTTGCCATTATTGCGTATCGCCAGCCGGTGACTAGGGGTGATATTGAAGAAATTCGCGGTGTTGCCGTCAACTCGCAGACCATTAAAATGCTGGAAGACCGCGGCTGGATCGATGCAATCGGTCATCGCGATGTGCCGGGCCGTCCCGCTTTGTTTGCGACGACCAAGCAGTTTCTTGATGACCTTGGTTTGACCTCGCTAGATCAATTGCCGCCGATGCAGCAGATTGGGCAAGACAATTTGCAGGGCGATGCGGCAATGGCCATGCAAGCGATGGGTCAGAATCTCGAAGCAAGTCTGAATCAGGCCTCGATTGCCTTCCCTGAGGAGCCGGCTGATGTTGATCAAGCTCACACGATGTCCCAGCCTGTTGCAATCGTTGCCGGTGATAGTCAAGCGGACGACGAGCAGCAAACCGCCGAAGCAACGACAGACCCGATCGAAGAAAACATTACCCACGACGATAGCGTGATTACGCAAACCCAACCGGTGACACAAGCGAACGATGACCCTTCCCACTCCTGATGATATAGCCCGTACCGTGTCCGATTCCGATGCGGGCAATACAAAATCCCATGCTACTGATGCACCTGGCGCGGCGAGTGCGCAGCCCGATTCGGACAAGCCGAGTGAATCCAAAGGGCCACGTCGCGGCTTGCGTGGCCCGCGCTCCATGCGTCGCACGCGTAGCAGTAGTGAGGCCGAGCAAGTCAAAGACGAAAACAAAGGCAACGGCGAGTTGGTTCAGTCGCTGGAAAGTCGCCGAGCGCCGGCAGAAAAACAACCCCCTCGGCCTGCTGCAGCCAAGGGCGCGGGGCGCAAGCCGGGTCGAGGACCCAATGGCCCGAAAGAGCCGCATGAAAACCGTAGCAACGTCAAAGGCCGCAGTAGCCATAACAATCAAAAACCAAACGGCCCACGTCACACTGCGGGCGATGCCGATGCGGTATTTTCTTTCGTCACATCTGATTCTTACGATCAGTTCGCTGACGCGGATGACCACGCCGGTTCGGGCAAGCAAGGCGGTCGCCCTAACAAAGCCGTCCGGCGCGACCTGACCGCGGAAGATGACGCACCCAAATTACACAAAGTGCTCGCTGAGGCGGGTCTCGGTTCACGCCGCGACATGGAGGAGCTGATTATTGCGGGTCGTGTTTCGGTCAATGGCGAGCCAGCGCATATCGGTCAGCGCATTTTGCCGTCGGACCAGGTGCGTATCAATGGCAAGCTGATCATCCGTAAAGTCAGCAGCAAGCCACCGCGTGTGCTGGTTTATCACAAGCCCGCTGGCGAGATCGTTAGCACCAGCGATCCTGAAGGTCGCGCCACCGTATTTGACCGCTTGCCCAACATGAAGGCCGCCAAATGGCTGGCTGTTGGCCGCCTCGATTTTAATACCGAAGGCTTGTTACTTTTTACCACCTCGGGTGACCTGGCCAACCGTCTAATGCATCCGCGCTATGGCATCGAACGTGAATACGCGGTGCGTACTTTGGGTGAGCTCGAAGAAGGCATGCGCCAGAAATTATTGGCCGGCGTCGAACTCGAAGATGGCGTTGCTCAATTCGCAAAGATCGCCGACGGCGGTGGTGAAGGTGCCAACCGCTGGTATCGCGTCGTGATCTCTGAGGGTCGTAACCGCGAGGTGCGTCGGATGTTCGAAGCGGTCGGCCTCACCGTGTCGCGCCTGATCCGCACCCGTTACGGCGTCATGACTTTGCCCTCTGGTCTGAAGCGCGGTCGTTGGGAAGAGTTGGATGAGCATGCCGTGCGTAGTCTGCTGGCTGTTAGTGGTCTGGAAAAGTCAGCGGCGTCCAGCAAAGGACAACAAGGCCGCCCTCAAAAGCCGCAAAGCCGCGGCGAAGTCAACGGCAACGTTGCCGGTGGCGGGCGCGGACAGGGCCAATCCCAATGGCGGCCGGATGGCCTGGGTAACCGGGCAGGCGG
>CAMDSO010000033.1 GCA_945906935.1 Bordetella parapertussis | reverse complement strand
GCCACACTCACCCCAAGCGGGCGGCCGATCATAAAGGTCACCCCACTGGCCGCCGCACCGATGGCCAGCATGCGCAGGCCAATAAGTAACGTGCTACGACCTGTGAACAGCGACAAAGTAGCTCCGAGCGCAAACAGGGCAACGACACGTGCGCGCACATCCGGCGTCAACACCGGCAACCCGCCACCGGCAACCCGCACCTTGTCGGCCCAAATGGCGGCCTGACTTTCAGCTTCAGTGGCCAGATCAAGAAAATTTTTTTGCCGCGGCGTAGCGGTCTCGGCCTCGGCTACCACCCGATACAAATAAGCCGCGCGCAATTCCTCCGACCAGAGGATAATTTCATGCATGCGATTTCTCCGGTGCAGGGCTTGCCCGCAGGAAACGGCTTGCGCAAACAGTCCCACAGACCAACAGCGCCGTCGCCGTGAGTGCCACCGCCAGCGCCGAGTCAGCGACATACGGCACGATGGCCACCGCGGCCACCGCCGTAAACAAGCTGTGCTGGAAACCCTGCAGGGACGCCGCCATACCGCGGTTGTCCGGAAATAAATCCAGCGCAAGCAGCGTCAGCGTCGGCATCGCGATCGCCATGCCCAGCGTATAAAACATCACGCACAACACCGTCCACGGCAACGCCGGTGCCGCCGCCGCGTGATAGGCCACATTGCAAACCACCGCCGCAAACATCACCGCATAGCCGAGGCGCAGTGTCTGTGTGCGCGACAGCCGGCCGGCCAGACGCCCGGACAGGAACGCACCGATGACGATGCCGCCGATACCCGGGATGAACAACCACGCGAACTCGGTTTCGCCGAGACCGAGCCATTGATAAATAATTACCGGCGCGGCAGCGATATACAGAAAGAACGCACAAAAATTAAACGCAATCGCCGACGACAACAGGATTAAGCGCGTGTTGCCCAACAGCTTGGCGTAGTTGGCCATCAACACCCGCGCCACAAACGGCTGACGCGCCGACGGCGGCAGGGTCTCCGGCAACAAGCGGTAGCAGGCGACCAACAGAACCGCCGGATAGAGCGCGAGGAAAACAAACACCGCACGCCAGCCGAATGCGGCTTGCAGCCAACCGCCGACGATGGGCGCAATCGCCGGTGCCAGCCCGAAAATCATGGTGACGGTGGACATCATGCGCTGCGCATCGTCGCCGGCGAAACTGTCGCGGATCATGGCGCGGCCGACAATGATGCCAGCGCCACCGGCCAGCCCCTGCAGGGCGCGAAACCAGAGCAGCTGGTGAAATGCCGCGGCCAGCGCGCAGCCGACACTGGCAATCACGAACAAAGCCAGATTCACGAGGATAACGGGGCGCCGCCCATAGGAGTCGGAGATCGCGCCGTGAAACAGCGACATCAGCGCAAAGGTGGCGAGAAACGCACTAATGGTCCACTGCAATTCAAAGGTCGAAGCAGCCAGACTGCGACCGATCGCCGGGAACGACGGCATATACGTGTCGATCGAAAACGGCCCCAGCATCGCCAGCGCGGCCAGCAGGGTGGCAAAAACCATATGCTTGCTGCGCACAGTGGACAATCCTTCAGCGTTTACGGGTGAGCGCGACCGATCACCCCGCAAGCAAAACGCGCGACCGGAGCTGGCAACTGCTGTAATTGATTTTACTCTGGCAACGACGCGCGCTACGTCGCACGCTCAAGCGGTGGCGAAGCGCCGGTATTGAATCGCTTCGGCAATATGCGAAGGCGCAATCTGCGCGGCTCCGGCCAGATCGGCAATGGTGCGCGCCAGCTTCAGGCAACGATGGTAACCACGCGCCGAAAGGCCGAGCCGCTCGACGGCCTGTTTAAGCAAGGTGGCGCCGGCAGTATCAACCGCGCAATGCTGCTCGACTTCGCGTGACCCCAGTTGCGCGTTGGGCCTCCCCTGCCGCTGCAGTTGAACTTGGTAAGCCGCACTCACCCGCGCCCGCACCACCTCCCCCGCTTCGCCGCGGGTATCAAGCGCCATTTCGTGCGGGGCAACCGCCGGCACTTCGATCTGCACATCAATGCGATCAAGTAGCGGGCCCGAAATGCGTGCGCGGTAGCGTGCGATCTGATCCGGCGTGCAGCGACAGCGGCCGCTGAAATGGCCGCAGTAACCACAGGGGCAGGGATTCATCGCCGCGACCAGTTGAAAGCGGGCGGGGAATTCAGCCTGGCGCGCGGCGCGTGAAACACAAATACGCCCCGATTCGAGCGGCTCGCGCAACACCTCGAGCACCCGACGTTCGAACTCTGGCAACTCATCGAGAAACAACACGCCATGCATCGCCATTGAAATTTCACCGGGGCGCGGCACGCTGCCACCACCCACCAGCGCAACCCCCGATGCGGTGTGATGCGGCGCCCGAAACGGCCGGCGCCGCCAATGCGCGACATTGAAACCGGCGCTGCCCAGCGATTGCACCGCCGCCGACTCCAACGCCTCGGCATCCGACATCGGCGGCAAGATGCCCGGCAGGCGGGTCGCCAGCATGGTTTTGCCCGACCCCGGCGGCCCGACCATCAACACGCTATGCGCCCCGGCGGCGGCGATTTCGAGCGCGCGTTTGGCCTGCGCCTGCCCTTTTACTTCCAGCCAATCGGGATAATGATGCGTCACCGCGAGCGGTGCGCCGACGCAAGCGAGCAGCGGCACACGGCCCGCAAGGTGTGCGCATACTTCAAGTAGATTGCTTGCTGCATATACGCGCGCGCCTTCGGGCAGGGTGGCCTCGGCGGCATTCGCCTGCGGCACGATAAAGGCCCGCGAGTCACGAATCGCACCACAGATCAGCGCCAGCATGCCGCGCACGGGGCGCAGCTCACCGGTCAGCGCGAGTTCACCGGCGAACTCATATTGGTCGAGATTGTTTTGCGGAATCTGCCCCGAGGCAGCGAGGATACCCAACGCGATCGGCAGATCGTAGCGCCCGCTTTCCTTGGGCAGATCGGCGGGCGCCAGATTGACCGTAATGCGCCGCATCGGAAATTCGAAGTTGGCGGTCTGCAAGGCCGCGCGCACCCGATCCTTCGCCTCCTTGACCTCGGCCTCTGGCAGACCAACGATGGTGAACGCCGGCAGGCCGTTGGCGAGATGCGCTTCGACGGTAACCAGCGGCGCATGCATACCGGCAAGGGCGCGACTGAACAGCACAGCGAGTGACATGATCGTGACGTCGCGCGCGAACGCGAAGTGGATGGAGACACCATTACAACGATCGGTTACGCAAGGGGACGACCAACCTCGCGGCTAGTCCCTCGGCGCTAGCCAGAACGGCAGGTGCGAGCGTACGCGGTTACGCAGCCACCTCGCCTCAAGCGATCGGTGTGTTCTTCTCGAGCGCCACCAACCGCAATTCGAGCGCGGCCAGTTTTTCACGGGTGCGCGTCAAGACCGCGGCCTGCACATCAAACTCTTCGCGGGTCACCAAATCGAGGCGCGCAAACCCTGCTGCCAGGGTTGCGCGCATATTGCGCTCGATGTCCGCCACTGGCGTGCGCGCCATCACATCTTTGATACGCGCGCCGATTTCATCCAATAATTTTTCGTTAACCACTTGCCGAGACCCCCTCACCTATCTGACAGGCCAAATCTACCATGAGCAGCCCTTAATACCCCACGAAAGAAGGCAACAAGACCCAAGCCCAGTTATAGTGCGCAGGCCGCCAACACGCCTCATGACGGTGCATGCCGCACAAACACAAGCGCTGCCGCCAATTCACTTAGTCATTTAAGTTCAATATCTTACGATCTGGCACAGTCCGTGCTAGTTGGACGGTGGTAACGCTACCGATTTGCCAACACTCGAAAGGATGATCATGTTTAAAAAAACTCTAATGGCTGCCGCTGTTGTCGCGGCTTGTACCACTGCTGGCGGCGCCTACGCTGCGGATGCCGCACCTGCCGAAGCAAAATCACCGCACACGCTGACCGGCAACGCCGGCATTTTCAGCCAGTACATTTTCCGCGGCCTCAAGCAAACCAACGGCAAACCGGCTTTTCAGGGCGGCTTTGATTATGTCCATGAGTCGGGCTTTTATGCCGGCACCTGGATGTCGAACATCAGCTGGCTGAAAGAAAACCTCTCAACCTCATCCATAACGACCGGAACCTACGGCGGCGGCGGCAGCCTTGAAGCCGATTTCTACGGCGGCTACAAAATGGGCTTGGCCGAAGATGTGACGTTGGATATCGGCGGCCTTTATTACTGGTACCCGGGCGACATCAACCGTATTGCGCTGGCCGGCACCCCGAAAGCCGATACTTTCGAACTATATGTCGCGCCTAGCTGGAAATGGCTGTCGGCGAAATATTCGTACAGCATCAAGAGCGATACCTTTGGCGTGCGCGAGAGCAAAGGCACCACCTACCTCGATATCAGCGCGAATTACCCAATCGAAGATACCGGTATCACTTTAATGGCGCATTGGGGCTGGCAGAAATATAAAGGCACCGACAGCAACAATACCGGTCGCCTCAGCAACGATGCCGCTTACAGCTACAAGGACGTCAAACTGGGTGCGAGCTATGCGCTGCCGAAGGATTTCACCATTGGCGCGTACTACAGCAAGCTGATGAGCTATAGCAAAGTTGGTTATGGCGGTTTCGCTGACTGCGTCGGCGCCAATTGCGGCCCATACCCGAAAGATCTGGGCGCCTCCACCGCCACCGTCTACCTCCAAAAAACTTTCTAATTGCGGCACACGGGGCCGGTGCGAACCGGCCCCTCCTTCCCGGGGAGCACCTATGAAACTCGTCACTGCAATCATCAAGCCATTCAAGCTTGACGAGGTACGCGAAGCCCTCAGCGCCATTGGCGTGCAGGGCGTGACCGTCACCGAAGTCAAGGGTTTTGGCCGTCAGAAAGGCCATACCGAGCTGTATCGCGGCGCGGAATACGTCGTCGATTTCCTGCCGAAGGTCAAGATCGAAGCGGCGATCAAGAGTGAAATGCTTGATCAGGTCATCGAAGCGATTGAGAAGTCAGCCAACACCGGCAAGATTGGTGACGGCAAGATTTTCGTCTTTGAACTTGAACAGGTCTACCGCATCCGCACCGGCGAAACCGGCGCCGATGCTCTTTAAGGGGAATGCCATGAAGCGACTATTTTCTCTGCTTGCACTTGTCGGTGCGCTTGGTTTTTGCGCAGTACCGGTAATGGCGCAAGACAATGCGGCCGCGGCACCTGCCGCCACCGCAGCCGCTGCCGCACCGGCCGCCGCTGCCCCTGCCGCGACCGCCACCGCAACGCCCGCCCCGACGCCCAACAAGGGCGACACCGCCTGGATGTTGACCTCGACCGCGCTCGTGCTGTTGATGAGCGTGCCGGCCCTGGCGCTCTTCTACGGCGGCCTCGTGCGCAGCAAAAACATGCTGTCGGTATTAATGCAGGTGTTCGTGACCTTCTCCCTGATTACCGTACTGTGGTGCATCTACGGCTACAGTCTGGCCTTCACGGAGGGCAACTCGATCATCGGCGGACTGGACCGGCTGTTCCTGAAGGGCACTTTCGACGCCGCCAAAGGCGAGTTCTCGATGGCCGCCACCTTCAGCAAGGGCACGCCGATGTATGAGATGGTGTTTGTTGCCTTCCAGGCCACCTTTGCCGCCATCACCTGCTGCCTGATTCTCGGTTCGGTTGTCGAGCGTATGAAGTTCTCGGCCGTGCTGATTTTCATGGTGATCTGGTTCACCTTCAGCTACCTGCCGCTCGCACACATGGTCTGGTTCTGGATGGGCCCGGATGCTTACACTGATCCGAAACTGGTCGAGGAACTCAACGCCAAGGCCGGTATGCTCTGGCAGTGGGGTGCGCTCGACTTCGCTGGTGGCACGGTGGTGCACATCAACGCCGGTGTGGCCGGTCTGGTCGGTGCCTTTGTCGTCGGCAAGCGCGTCGGCTACGGCCGGGAAGCAATGTCGCCGCACAGCCTGACGATGACGATGGTCGGCGCCGCCATGCTGTGGTTCGGCTGGTTCGGGTTCAACGCGGGTTCCGCACTCGAAGCCAACGGCGCCGCCTCGCTCGCTTTCATGAATACCTTCCTCGCCACGGCCTGCGCTGTGCTGACCTGGATATTCGGCGAGTGGATTTTCAAAGGCAAACCGTCAATGCTCGGTGCCGCGTCCGGTGCGGTGGCAGGTCTGGTGGCGATCACCCCGGCGGCCGGTAACGTCGGCATCCCCGGTGCATTCGTGATCGGCTCGCTCGCCGGTCTGGTCTGCCTCTGGGGTGTCAACGGCCTGAAGAAAATGCTCGGTGCGGACGATGCGCTGGACGTCTTCGGTGTCCACGCTCTGGGCGGCATACTGGGTGCGCTGCTGACCGGTATCTTTAATAACCAGGACCTCGGCGGCCCGGGGCTGGTCACTGACTGGGTGACGGTTAAAGTTGGCTCCAACCCGATCATGGATCAGTTGCTGATTCAAGCCAAAGCGGTCGGCGTCACGGTGATCTGGACTGCGGTGGTGGCCTACATCGCCTTCAAGATTGCAGACGTGATCGTCGGGCTGCGTGTGGCGGAAGAAGCCGAACGCGAAGGCCTCGACCTGAACGAACACGGCGAAGCCGCCTACCACATGTAACAGCACAGTACCTGTAGCAAGGGTCGGGACCTCCTCCCCCGACAATGGGCGCCTCCGGGCGCCCATTTTTTTCGCCCCGCTTTTTCTTCGCGCTGGCGACACTTACCGCGACTCGACAGAACAAGCCGGACCTGCCGCCGTATACTGGCCCCCAATAAAAAGGGCGACATTAACGGTTACCGCGCCTTGGACTTTGCCAGGAACCCCACCACAACGAAGCCGGACGATGATGATTACGACATTGGAAGATTTACGTAAATTGTATGCCGCGCCCAAACCACGCGCGCTCGCCAAGCAACTCGACAAACTCGATCCGCACTGCCGCCATTTCATCAGTCTGGCGCCGTTTCTCGTCATCGCCACCAACGGCAAGGACGGACGTGTGGATGCATCACCACGCGGCGGTGCGCCCGGCTTCGTGCGCATCGTCGACGACCAGACTTTGCAGTTGCCCGATGCCCTCGGTAACAACCGGCTCGATTCGTTCACCAACATCGTGCAAACCGGCCACGTTGGTTTGATTTTTTTCATTCCCGGCATGGACGAAACCCTGCGCATCAACGGACGCGCCACACTCAACGACGACGCCGCGCTGCTGCAGCAGTTTCCGCATGAAAAACATCCGCCGCGCATCGTCGTCGAAATCTGCATCGAGGAAGCGTATCTGCACTGTGCCAAGGCGCTGATGCGCTCGAAACTATGGGCCGCCGATCACCGCATCGAGCGCGCGGCTTTCCCGTCGATGGGACAGATGATCCAAGACCAGAGCGGCGCGAGCGGAGCGGTCGAAACGCTGGCCGATACCGTCGCGCGCTATCAGGCCGAGATTTAACCCGACCCGCCACAACCGGGATTGATGCGGCGCGAAATGAAGCGCATGCAACATGCCCGTTAGGCTCCAAATCCCGTCAGCGCCGGCACGCGTGGCCACGCTACGACAGTAATCAGCCGACAGAAAATATCCTGCGGACCTGTGGCTACAGGCACTTGCAGTCCCCAACGCAAAGGCGGCGCCGATTCCGCAAGCTGGGTGACAAACGCCGCAAACAGGTTTGCTACAATAGCGGCCCGATTTAAAGGCAGCCACGATGACCGTCCCGCACCTGACCACTGCCTTGAACGGCCCACCGCTCGACCTCGAACGCAAGATCCTCGACGCCATGCCGGCGATCGAGCACTGGCTGCGGGTGCAATGGCAGGAGCGGGAAACCCCCTTTTACGCTTCGGTCGATCTGCGCAACAGCGGCTTTAAACTGGCGCCGGTTGATACCAATCTTTATCCCGGCGGTTTCAACAACCTGAATCCTGATTTCCATCCGCTGTGCGTACAGGCGGCGATGGTGGCAGTGGAAAAGCGCTGCCCGGATGCGCGCGGCGTTTTGTTGATTCCGGAAAACCACACACGCAACACGTTCTATCTGCAAAACGTCGCGGCGTTGCAAACCATCTTGCGCCATGCCGGCATGAATGTTCGCATCGGCAGCCTGCTGCCCGACATCACCGCACCGACCGACATCGCGCTACCGGATGGCTCGACACTCACCCTTGAACCGTTGAAACGCAATGGCAACCGTCTGTCGGTCGAGGGCTTCGACCCCTGCGTAGTGTTGCTTAACAACGATCTCTCCGGCGGCGTGCCGGAGATTGTGCGTAACATCGAACAGAGCATGTTGCCGCCGCTGCACGCGGGCTGGTTCATGCGCCGCAAGTCGAATCACTTCGCCGCTTATCGACAGGTCGCGGCGGAGTTTGCCGGGGTCGCCGGCATCGACCCGTGGTTGATCGATCCGTATTTCGAAAAATGCGGCAAGATCAATTTCCACGAGAAAAAAGGCGAGGAATGCCTCGAAGGCTATGTCTCCGAAATCCTCGACGACATCCGCGCCAAGTACCGCGAATACAATATCAAGCACGAGCCTTTCGTCATCGTCAAAGCCGACGCCGGCACCTACGGCATGGGCATCATGACGGTGAAAGACCCGTCGGAAGTGCGCGGCCTCAACCGCAAGCAGCGCAACAAGATGGCGGTGATCAAAGAAGGCCTGCAAGTGCAAGAGGTGCTGGTGCAAGAAGGCGTGCACACCTTTGAATCGGTCAACGGCGCTGCGGCCGAACCAGTGGTCTACATGATCGACCATTTTGTCGTCGGCGGCTTTTATCGCGTACACAACGAACGTGGCCAGGATCAAAACCTGAACGCACCCGGTATGCAATTCTCGCCGCTGGCGTTTGCCGAACCGTGTTCTTCGCCCAACCCTGACGACCCGGGCTGCCCGCCCAACCGCTTCTACGCCTACGGCGTGCTGGCCCGCCTCGCGCTTGCCGCAGCCGCCCTCGAACTCGAACAAACCGCGGACAACGACGCAGCACCGCACAGCGGCGCCGTCTGAGCGAACACGGCAAACCCATGCGCATCGCCTTCCTCATCGACCCGCCCGAGTCCTTCAAGATTTACAAGGACTCCACCTACGCCATGATGCGCGAAGCCGCCGGCCGCGGCCATGAACTGCACATCCTGCAGCAAGCAGAGCTGGCCTGGCGTAACGGCAGCGTCTCGGCGGCAACCCAGCGCCTGCACCTGACCGGCGACACCGGCGTGTGGTTCCGGCTCGATGCGGCGCAGACCACCGCGCTGAAAGATTTCGACGCCGTGCTGATGCGCAAGGACCCGCCGTTCGACATGGAATATGTCTACAGCACCTATTTGCTCGAGCTGGCGCAAAAAGAAGGCGCGCGCGTCTTCAACGACCCGCGTGCGATCCGCGACTGCAACGAAAAAATGACCATCGCGCGTTTCCCGCAGTTCACCGCACCGACGCTGGTCACGCGCAACGCCGGTTTGATCCACGGCTTTCTCGCCGAACACGGTGACATCATTCTCAAACCGCTCGACGGCATGGGTGGCAGCTCGGTGTTTCGCGTGCAGGGCCATGACCCCAACCTCAACGTGATCATCGAAACGCTCACACAATTCGGTGCGCGCACCATCATGGCGCAGCGCTACATCCCGGAAATCACCGCCGGCGACAAACGTGTGTTGTTAATTGGCGGCAAAGCGGTGCCCTACGCGCTGGCACGCATTCCCAAACCCGGCGAAACGCGCGGCAATCTGGCCGCCGGCGGCACCGGCGTGGCGCGCGAACTGACGGCCAACGACCGCCTCATCGCTGAAACGCTGGCGCCTCAGCTCAGCGCACAAGGTCTGCTGTTGGTCGGGCTCGATGTCATCGGCAATTTCCTGACCGAGGTCAATGTAACCAGTCCGACCTGCTTTCAGGAGATCACCGAGCAGACTGGTTTCAACGTCGCCGGCATGATGATCGACGCGCTCGAACACGCGAGCGGACACCGCTAAATCGCGGCGTTCACGGTAGAATATCAAAACGCCATTTCGACACAGGCAACGACCGGCATGATCGGCATTCTCATCATTGCGCACGACGATCTGGGCGACAGCCTGATTCGCTGTGCAAGCCATGTCCTCAACAAGACCCCGCCGGACGTGACGGCGCTGGGTGTGGCGGCAACCGATGACCCCGCGTTGCTGCTGCCGCGTGCGCTCAACCTGGTCAGGGCACTTGATCATGGCAGCGGCGTGCTCGTCCTGACCGACATGTTTGGTGGTTCGCCGTCAAACATCGCATCAAAAGTCGTCATGCCCGGCAAGGTGGAGGCCGTCTGCGGCATCAACCTGCCGATGCTGATCCGCGTCTTAACCTATCGCGAACGCGACCTGCAAACCATCGTGACCAAAGCGGTCAGCGGCGGCTGTGAAGGCGTCATGCGCGTAGCCATGTTCAAACTACACAATGCTGCAACAGGAAGCTGAGATCATCAACAAGTTGGGCCTGCACGCGCGCGCATCGGCGAAGCTGACCCAACTCGCCGGCCAGTTCCAGAGTGCGATCTGGCTCACGCGTAACGGCAAACGTGTGAACGCAAAAAGCATCATGGGCGTGATGATGCTGGCAGCGGCCAAGGGCTCCAAAATCACCATCGAAACGGATGGTGCCGACGAAGCCGCCGCGATGACGGCGCTCACCGCGCTGATCGCCAATTACTTCGAGGAGGGCGAGTAACGAAGTGAGGCGTGAGGAGTAAGGCGGGAGGTGCAAAAACACCGCTCGCATCCCGCGCTGTTCATGTCATACACTGATCGCGCAAAATCATGCTCCTTACGACCCGCCCCTCACACCATACCCCTCACGCCTCACGCCCATGAGCTTTACCATGCACGGCATTCCGGTGTCCGGCGGCATTGCCATCGGACACGCGCATCTGGTCTCACACACCAGACTGGAGGTCGCGCACTATGACGTGCCGGCCGCACAAATCGCCGGCGAGCTGGCGCGTTTTGACTCGGCACTGGAGACCGTGCGCGGCGAACTCGGCCAACTGCGCACGCAGATTCCGGCCGACGCCCCGCAGGAATTCGATGCCTTCCTCAACCTGCACCTGATGATCCTGAGCGACGCGACGCTGTCGTCGACGCCGCGCGAAATCATCGAGGCCGAAAAATGCAATGCCGAGTGGGCGCTCAAGGTGCAGACCGACGCGCTGCTCGCACAGTTCGACCAGATCGAGGACAACTACCTGCAGGAGCGCAAGGCCGACGTGATCCAGGTCGTCGAGCGCATGATGAAAGTATTGCTCGGCCGCCCCGGCTATGCACCGCCAGCCAGCGACAACGAGCGCAACCTCATCCTCGTCGCCCACGATCTGTCGCCGGCCGACGTGATCCAGTTCAAGCAACACCAGTTCGCCAGCTTCATCACCGATGTCGGCGGCACCACCTCGCACACCGCGATTGTCGCGCGCAGCCTCGCCATCCCGTCGATCGTCGCGCTGCATTCGGCGCGGCAGTTGATCCGCGAAAACGAGCTGCTGATCGTCGACGGCACCATCGGCATGATCATCGTCGATCCCGATCCGCAGGCGCTTGCCGAGTATCGTCTGCGGCAAAACCAGTGGGATCTGGAAAAACAAAAACTCAAACGCTTGCGCGATACCCGTGCGGCGACGCTCGACAACGTCGAGGTCGAACTACATGCCAACATCGAGCTGCCCGGCGACGTCGAGCAGGTGCTGGAAAGCGGCGGCACCGGCATCGGCCTGTTCCGCACCGAATTCCTCTTCCTCAACCGCGACAATCTGCCCGATGAGGACGAGCAATTCGAGGCCTATCGCAACGTGGTGCGCGCAATGGATGGCCTACCCGTCACCATCCGCACCTACGATCTGGGTGCGGACAAACAAATCAACGATGCCGTCAACACCTCGCAAAATCCGGCCCTCGGACTGCGCGCCATCCGGCTGTCGCTCACCGAACCGCAGATGTTCCTTGCCCAACTGCGCGCGCTGTTGCGCGCCTCACATTACGGCAGGCTGCGTATCCTGATCCCGATGCTGATGAGCGCGGTCGAGATCAACCAGACGCTGGCGTTTATCGCACAAGCGCGGCAGGAGCTCGAAGACAAATTCATCCCGTTTGACCGCAACGTGCAGCTCGGCGGCATGATTGAAATCCCCGCCGCCGCGCTGGCGATACAGACCTTCACCAAACGCTTCGACTTTCTCTCGATCGGCACCAACGATCTGATCCAGTACACGCTGGCGATCGACCGCAGCGATGATTCCGTCTCGCATCTCTACGATCCGCTGCATCCGGCGGTGATCAACCTTATCGCCGGGGTGATCAAGGCCTGCAATAAATCCGCCACGCCGGTGGCGCTGTGCGGTGAAATGGCGGGCGACGTGCGCCTCACGCGCCTGCTGCTCGGCCTCGGCCTGCGCCAGTTCTCGATGCATCCGGCGAGCCTGCTAGAAGTCAAACAGCAGGTGTTGAAATCGAACCTGCGCGAGCTCGTACCGCTGGCGGCGCGCATGCTGCGCACCAGCGACGCCGACAAGCTGCAGGCAATGCTGCGCAAACTCAACGCCTGAGCCGATGCCGCGGGAAATGAACCCGCAAACCCCATACAGCATGCTGCAGATCCGGCCGTTTGATTTGACAAGCGGCTTCGCCACGGGTTAACGTTCGGTTGTTGTTGTGCGCCGATTTGATTGAGCTTGCGGGCGCCTAATAAATCCGGCTAAAGATAGGTAAAGCAAAAAAAGCCCGGTTTAGCGCAAGCAGACCGGGTTTTTTAATGCGTGTGATTTTTATCTATGTCGCTTGACCAGAAAAATTCCGTCGGTGCGGTGACCCCGCAGAAAGCGCACTTTGATGCGCCACTGGCGCTGAAGTGCGGCAGCGCATTCGGCGGCTACGAACTCGCCTACGAAACATACGGCACGCTGAATGCCGCGCGCTCCAACGCCGTGCTGGTCTGCCACGCCCTCAACGCCTCGCACCACGTCGCCGGCTGGTATGCCGACAATCCTGAGAACATCGGCTGGTGGGACAACATCATCGGCCCCGGCAAGCCGCTCGATACCAACCGCTTCTTCGTCATCGGCGTCAATAATCTCGGCGGCTGCTTCGGCTCGACCGGCCCATCGTCAATCAACCCCGCCAGCGGCAAACCCTGGGGCGCGGACTTCCCCATTGTCACCGTCGAAGACTGGGTCAATGCGCAGGCGCGACTCGCCGACCAGCTCGGCATCCAGCGCTTTGCCGCAGTGATGGGTGGCAGCCTGGGTGCGATGCAGGCGCTGTCGTGGACGATCCAGTATCCAGCGCGCGTCGGCCACGCGCTGGTGATCGCCGGCGCGCCCAATCTCTCGGCACAGAACATCGCCTTCAACGAAGTCGCCCGCCAGGCCATCATCACCGACCCTGATTTTCACGACGGGCATTATTACGAACACAACACGCGGCCGGTACGCGGTCTGCGCGTGGCGCGCATGGTCGGCCATATCACCTATCTGTCCGACGACGAGATGGCCAACAAGTTCGGCCGCCTGCTGCGCAACGGCAGCCTGAATTATTCCTTCGATGTCGAATTCGAAATCGAATCGTACCTGCGTCATCAGAGTAATAAATTTTCGGATTACTTCGACGCCAACACCTATCTGCGTATCACCAAGGTGCTCGATTACTTCGACCCGGCAGCGGCGCATGAGGGCAACCTGAGCCTCGCGCTCGAAGCGGCAAGGGCCGAATTTCTGGTGGTTTCATTCACTACCGACTGGCGCTTCTCGCCCGAGCGCTCGCGCGAAATCGTCAAGGCGCTGCTCGACAACCGGCGTGCCGTCAGCTATGCGGAGATCGACGCGCCGCACGGTCACGATGCCTTTCTGCTCGACGACCCGCGCTATCACAATATCGTCGCCGCCTACTTCGATCGTATCGCCGGGGGGCTCGCAAGATGACCGGTAGCGGCGTGCAACGTTCCGACTTCGCGGCGATCGCCGGCTGGATCAGGCCGGACGCTCGCGTGCTCGACCTCGGCTGTGCCGACGGCTCGCTGCTGCGTTATCTCGCCGGGCAGCGCGGCAGCATTGGCTACGGCGTTGAAATCGACGACGCGCGCGTACTCGGCTGCGTCAAAAACGGCGTCAATGTCATCCAGGGCGATATCGAACGCCGGCTCGCCGAATTCGCCGACGCCTCGTTCGACTATGTGGTGCTCTCGCAAACCCTGCAGGCGGTGCGCAGCAGCGAGCGCGTAGTGCGCGAAATGCTGCGCGTCGGCCGCGAAGGCATCGTTACCTTCCCGAACTTCGGTTACTGGCGCAATCGCATGCACGTGCTCGGCGGCCACATGCCGATTTCCCACAACATTCCGTTCGAGTGGTATGACACGCCGAACATCCACCTCTGCACGATCACCGACTTCGAGAATTTCTGCGGCTCACACGGCGTGCATATTCTCGAACGCATCGTCATGAACAATACCGGCACCACTGTGCACCTGCTGCCGAACCTGCTCGGCAGCCTCGCCATCTACCGCTTCGAGCGCACGCCGCAGCCGGCTTGAAATTTGAGCTTTATTCGGGCTTGATGCCGGCGGCACGCACCGCTTCGGCATAACGGGCCGATTCGGTTTTCAGAAATTTTCTGAATTCTTCCGGTGTGCTGCCGTCGGGCTCGTACCCGCCGGCCACCAGAAACTCCCGCACACGCGGTACCTGCAGAGCCTTTTTCGCCTCGACTTGTATGCGCGCGATCACCGCCGGCGGTGTTTTTGCCGGCGCCAGCCAGCCGTGCCAGGAGCCGGTGATTTCAAAGTCTGGCACGCCCGCCTCCAGAATAGTCGGCACCTCTGGCATTAGCGGCCAGCGTTTGCTGCCGGTAAAACCAAGCGCGCGTGCCTTACCGGTCTTGACGTGCTGCACAGCGATCGTCGGTGGAATAAAAATAACCTGTGTTTCCCCCGCGAGCAGCGAGTTGAGCGCGGGCGCGACGCCCTTATAAGGCACGTGCAACAACTGCGTGCCGGCGCGCACATTGAACAACTCGGTGGCCAGATGCAAGGTGTTGCCGATGCCCGGCGTGCCATACGAGAGAGGCTTGTCCCTGTTCTTCGCCAGCGCCACCAGCTCTTTCACCGATTGCGCCGGCAGCGCGGGATGCACCAGCAAAAGATAACCGTCACCGAGAACAATATTGGTGACCGGCTCAAGATCGCGGAACACATCGTAGGGCAGCTTACGATAGATCCGCGGGTTGATCACCAGCGACCCGGTCACGTGCAACAGCGTATAGCCGTCGGGGGCTGACTTGGCGACGATATCGGTACCGATGATGCCGTTGGCACCAGCACGGTTATCAATCACCATCGACTGTCCGAGCTGGCGTTCGACCTGCCCGGCAACGATGCGTGCAATGGCGTCAGGGGTACCGCCGGCGGTGAAGGTCACCACCATGCGCAGCGGCCGGCTTGGATATGCCGGCGCTGGCTGCGCCAACAATATCGACGGCGCCATCAACAGACCCACCACCCCCACCACACAGACTCCGCCTACTCCGCCCACCGCGCGCACACCCGACATCTTCATCCCCCGTTATTCAACTTCGATTTTTCGCGCGCGCACGATGTCTGAACGCATAGAGTGCAAGCTGGCCTCAACCAGCCGCCAGAGCCTGCGGATTGGCGACATCAAGCGGCGCGCCCTCCGCAAAGCCCAGAATGCGTGCGAACTGATCAGCATAATAACGTTCGAGCTGGTCGCGCTCGACGTAGCCCAAATGCGGCGTGCACACCACGTTGTTCATGTTCAATAGCGGCTGTTGCAAATCGGTCACCGGCTCGGTCTCGAACACATCAAGCGCCGCCATGCCGGGCCGTCCCGCCTGCAAGGCGGCCACCAACGCACCCGGCTCGATCAGTTCGGCGCGACTGGTGTTGGCGAGCAGTGCGTCCGGCTTCATGCGTGCGAGATCCGCCGCCGTCACCATGCCACGCGTCTGCGCATTGAGGCGCACGTGCAAACTTAGCACATCGGACTCTGCGAACAGCGCTTCGCGGCTGGCCGCGGCTTCATAACCGTCTTCACGCGCCAAAGCGAGGCCGTTCTCACGCGACCAGATCTGCACACGCATGCCGAAGGCACGGCCAAAACCGGCGACCTGCCGGCCAATGCGGCCATAACCCCAGACGCCCAGCCTACGCCCGTGCAAACCGAGACCAAGCGCAGATTGCCAGCGGCCGCGCTGCAGGCTGGCCATTTGTTGCGGAATTTGCCGCATCGCGCTGATGATCAAACCCCAGGTGAGTTCCGCCGTCGCCGACGAGGGACGCGGCTTGCCGGCGCATAACACCACGCCATGCGCGCTACACGCCTCGAGATCGACATGCGGATAAGGGCCGTTGAGCGTCAGCATCTTCAACTTCGGCAGACGTGCGATCAACTCGGCGCGTATCGGCGTGCGCTCACGCAGCAAAACGATCGCCTCGGCATCGCGCAGGCGTGCGGCCAGCGCCGCCGTATCCTTGCTGTGTTCGCGCCAAATCGTGACTGTATGCGCGGCGAGTTGCGCATAACAATCAAGTGTCCGCACGGTATCGAATTCATCATCCAGTATGGCAATGTTCAAGGCGTGTCCTGTCAAAGATCAGTTTGATAACGCTCAGCGCGGCGGCGGCGTAAAAAAAGCCAGGGGCTCGCGGGCAAAGCGTTTGACTACCAGCAGGCCGAGCGCAAAGACCGGCTTTGCCCCCATGCCACGCGATTGCATCGCCACGTAAAGCGCCAGGGAAAAACTCACCACCAGATTGACCAGCGCGATACTGATTACGCCGGCGACCGCCCACGGTAGCAACTCGCGCAGCACCGCCGCATCCAGGATCGCCAGCGCCGCCCCCAGATTCGCACTCGAAAACGCGACGTGGCGGATATCGAGCGGCAGCCCGGTCAGGTGATCCATCGCCCCCATCATGCCGAGATACATTCCGAAAAAAAGATTGCCGATGATGGCGCCGTAGTGCTTGTCGAGATAATCACCGAGCCACGCCGCCCCCTGGGCGCCAAGCGGCGAAAACAGCGGCGCCACGGCGATCCGCGGGCCAAGATCATGGTAGCGCGCCTGGTTGTCAAAATATCCCGAGACGAGGCCAGACAAAAACAAACCGACGCCGGCGACCGCAGCGAAAAACAGCACGCCGCTATGCAGCGGATTCATCTCCTTGACCAACAGCACGGCTTTTGCGTCGGGTACCACTGCCACCGCCGCGAGCGCAAACCAGGCCCAGGCCGCGAGACAGGCCACCGGCAGTGCCAGAAAAACATTGCCCACGACTGAGATGAACTGGGTGCGCACCACGTTTTGCGCGAGGTCCACCAGCTTTCCCCATTCCCCGGGGCGCGTCTCGTCCAGGGTGGCGGCGATCGAAGCGGCCGTCATCGCCGGCTGCTTGGTGGCAACACTAAAACCCAGAAGGTGAATCAGCACAAAGCCCAGACCATAGTTCAGCCCGTAGACGACGCCTTCGGTCAACGGCGGCAGATGCAACAACGCCAGACGCATTTTGACGATGGCCATCAGCGCAATGATGACGCCACCACCGCCCGCCGCCACGCACATCGTCCACCATTCGCGGCGGTTTTCGGCGATGTAATGCTCACCGTGACGACTCGCATGATCGACCACATTGCGCGCCAGCAGGCTCAGATCATCGCGCACAAAACCCGCCACGCCATCACGCGATTGTTCCGCCCTCACCAGTATTTTCATCAAACCGACCAGGCGGCGCAGGCGCGTATCGTCATCGCGCGCCGACAGAATATCGAGCAGCTGGCGCAGGCGGCGGCTGATCTGCTCGAGACGCGACAGCTGATAGGTCAGCCGTATGCTGATGCCCTTTTCACGTGCGCGCAGGCGGATATGCGAGAGCTGGGCGTCGCAGCGCTGCAGCAGCCCATAGACGGCGTCGACATCGCCAAACGCCACGGGCGCGCCAACGCGCGCCTGCTCGAGCAGCGGCAACAGCGCGGCGTTTTGCGCCAGAAACGGCGAATCGTAGGTTTCGATCTCAGGCTCGGCGCGTAATAACTCGCGATCGAGCGCCGCGCCCGCCAGCCGGTAGGACAACAGGCGCACCGATGCACGCAGGTTATCGAAGAACACAGACGCCGGGTCACCGCCGCACGCACTGTCACCGCCGATCGCCAGCGCCAGCGCCAGCCACGCCTCATCGGCCACCGCGGCGACCCAAAGATGATCATCAGCGCGCACGAACACACGGCGCAAAATGCTGTGCAGGCGGCTGTCATCGGGCACCGGCGGCAAAATCCGCTGACCGATGCGCTGCCACAGTTCCAGCCAGAAACCCAGCGCCGAGCGCACACCCGCCTCGGCGTAGAGCGAACCCTGCCGCGGCAAGCCGAGTAAAACAGCCACGCTGTCGCCAAGCCGGCGTGCGTCATCGGGGCAGGCCGCCAGCCGCGCCGCTTCACTGCGCACCCGGCGCTCGGCAGCGCCGGCGTCCGTCGCCGTCGGCGGGCGCAAACGATCGATCAGGGCGGCGAGCTGCTGGGCGGCTGCGTTAATGTTTTGCATGGCCTTGTGGCATCGCGCTATTCAACAAGAATTGACAGGTCTGCAGGGCACGGGGCGCTCAAGTCTGCCAGCGCGCCGGCCATTGCGGCAAGGCTTTGCAGCGTGCCAGCCAGGCGGTGACATGCGGATAGGGCGCCAGCGGCATGCCCCCCTCGGGCGCGGTTTCGACATAGGGAAAACACGCGATGTCAGCAATGCTCGGATGCCCCAACGCCAGCCAGTCGTGTGTGGCAAGACGCGCTTCGACAACATCCAGCGCGATGCGGCCATTGACCTGCATTTGTTCAACCGTACCCGCGCTGCAGATGCCGCGCGTCAGGCCGCGTCGCGCATATTGCAAGCCATAGAGCATTTCGTTGCCGGCCAGCGATACCCAGTTCATGACCTCGGCCATCGGCGCCGGCGCCGACGGCAGCCACTGCTCGCCGCCAAATTTGCGTGCGATGTAAACCAGACAGGCCGCCGAATCCCACAACACCATGTCGCCATCGACAATCGCCGGCACCTGGCCGCGCGGATTGATCTTCCGGTAGTCGGCGCTTTGGTGCTCATGCGTGCGAAAGTTCACCATCACTTCTTCATACTCGACGCCAAGCAACGCCAGCAGGACACGCAGCTTGTACGAATTACCCGAATGCTTCCAGACGTAGACTTTCACGCGGCTTATTCCGGTTGAATTTTCGCAATGCGCGCCGCCTCGGCATAGCGCACGAGTTCCACGTCGACATATTTAGCCAGTTCTTCGGGCGTGCTGGCGAGGATTTCCCAGCCACCGTTGATGAAGAGTGCGCGCACCTTCGGCACCTGCATCGCCTTCTTCACCTCAGCATTTAGCCGCATGATGATATCGCGCGGCGTTTTCGCCGGCACAAACCACGCATTCCAGGTGAAATGCACGACGCAGCCCGGCAAGCCCGACTCGGATACCGTCGGCAGATCGGGCTTACCCTCCCCGCGCCGCGAACCGGTGAAGGCAATCGCCCGCAAGCGTCCGGCCTTGACCTGCGCCACGCCGGCCGGCGGCTGCAGAACGATCACACTGATTTCGCCGCCGAGCAGCGCATTCAACGCCGGCGCAACACCCTTGTAAGGGACGCGCAGCATGTTCAGTCCGGCGCGCGCGTTGAACAACTCGGTGGCCGGATGCAGCGTCTTGCCCACTCCCGGCGTGCCGTAGGTCAGCGGTTTGTTCTGCGTCTTGGCAAAGGCGATCAACTCTTTGACATTGGTCGCCTGCACCGACGGCTGCGCCAGCATCAGATAACCGGAGCCCTGCGCAATATTGGTGATCGGCGTGAAATCGCGATGCAAATCGTAGGCGAGCTTTTTGAACACAATCGTATTCAGCGCAAATGACGGCGTCGCATGCAGCGTCGTATAGCCGTCGGGATTGCCCTTGGCACCGCGCTCATAGGCGATCATGCCGTTGGCACCGGTGCGCGGTTGTCCATCGGCCATGCTGCCGCCGAGCTGGGACTCGACCTGGGTCGCCAGCATGCGGCCCAGCGCATCCGGCGTGCCGCCGGCCGGAGACGGCATCAACAGGCGAATCGGGCGCGACGGGTGGGCGGCATCACTTTTACCCTTCGTAACCGTCTGCGCGCACACCGCGGCGGCCGGCACTGAGAGGCCAACGGCCAGCATGACTTTCTTTGCCAACAAATTATTCTCCGGTGAAATGCTCATGGGTTCTTGGTCAGCGGCGGCAACGCTCCCGCCGGCAACGGTATCTGATGTGCGATCACCGTCATCGACACCATCGTGTAGTAGCCAAGCAACGCGGTAAGTTCGACTATCCCCGGCGCGCCAAAGAGTTCGAGCGCACGCTGATAGGTGGCATCACTCACCACTTTTTGCCGGCTCAGCTCGCTACAAAAATCATAGATGGCTTCCTCATCCGCCTGCACGAAGAGGGGACGCCGGTTTTGCGCCATCGCATCCACCACCGACTGCGGCAGACCGTTCTTCACGGCATGCCCCATGTGGGAGTTGAAAACGTAATCGCAATCCATGCCGCGCGCCGCGAGGATGATCACAAACTCCGACAGGCGCGGCGCAAACGAACTGTGCAAGAGCAGCTTTTCACCGAGTGGATGCCAGACCTCGGTGATCTCCGGGCAGTGCAGCGAGACGCGGTAGGGCCCGGGAATGCGACCGCCGCGACGACCAAGGATGGCATCGACAACGCGACGCTGCGCCGGATTGAAATCGCTGCTTTCGTTGAAGGTTGGAATACGTGACACGGGGCTTCCTTGATGGCGTATTGCGTTCAGACCGCCGCCTCGCGCGCCAGACGGGCGCGCAGATAATGTTTTTCGCCGCCGAGTTCAATCATTTCACACAAGAACCCCGGCATTGGATTGGCCGCGATCGACGCACCGGTGGTGAGATTGCGCACCTGCCAGGCGGCGGTGTCGAGTTCAAGTTTATCGCCGGCGCGGGCAAAAGCGATGATGCCCGGGCAGCTCACCGCCCACAGCCCGGCGCTGGCCGCATTGGTGATAAACAGCTTGCCCATCGATTCAGCAATCACCGCGCCGATGCCCAATCCGATCACCGCGACGTGTGCGGCGGTTGACGAACCGCAGCCAAAATTTTTGCCGGCGACGATGAAGTCGCCCGGCTGCGCCTGCGCGGCAAAAGCCGGATCGACTTCTTCGAGACAATGCGCGCCCTGCTCCTGCGGCGACAAATGCGACCACGCCTTGGCGCGGATCAAATCAGTGCTGATGTCTTCCTGCGCGAAGGTCCACGCGCTGCCGTTGAGTTTCATCCCGCCTCCTGCGAATAGTCGCGCGCATCGGCAATACAACCGGCGATCGCCGACGCGACCACCGTCGCCGGCGAAGCCAGATAAATTTCCGCCCCCTTGCCCATGCGGCCCTTGTTGTTGCGCGTGCTGGTGGAAATCACCACCTCGCCCGGTGCGAGTATGCCGCCGTGGATGCCGGGGCAGGCGCCGCAGTTGGCATTCGTCACCGTCGCATTCGCCTCATGCAAGATGTCGATATAACCGGCTTTGGTGGCGGCCATCAGCACGTCGCGCGAACCCGGCGTCACAATCAGACGCACATCGGGATGCACTTTATGTCCCTTGATCAAGGCCGCCGCGGTGGCGATGTCCTCAAGGCGTCCGCTCGCGCAAGAGCCGAGATAAGCCTGATCGATGCGGCGCCCCGCTACTGCGCTGACCGGTTTGACGTCGTCGCAAGAATGCGGCACGGCAACCTGCGGCTCAATCGCCGCAACGTCAATCACATGCGTGCTTTCATAGACAAAATCGCGGTCGGTTTCAAACACCGTATACGGTTTGCTACAGCGTGGCTGCAACCACGACAACGTCGTCGCATCGGGCTGAATGTAGGACGACACCGCGCCCATTTCAGTCCCCATGTTGCACAGTGTAAAGCGCATATCCATGCTGGCCTCGCTCACATACGAGCCGGCGAATTCAAGCCCCATGCCGAGCGCCCCCTGTTGACCCAACACGCCATTGACATGCAGCGCAACGTCGCGACCATATACGCCCGGACGCAAACGTCCCTCGAGTTTTACCAACACCACTTTCGGCACTTCGATCCAGTAACGCCCCAGCGCATAGAGCATCATGCGCCCGCCGCCGAGCGAAGTTCCGAAGGCACCGATCGCGCCCAGCGTCGGCGCGTGCGAATCCTGATTGATGACGATTTCACCGGGGGCGGCCATGCCGCGCTCGGCCAACACCAGATGCGAAATACCGGCGCCACCGTCGATCACTGCAACGCCGTGCGCGCGATAAAAATCACGCCACAACTTTTGACCCTCGGCGGCGGCGGCTGAAGGGGCCGGCGAACCGTGATCGGAAAAAGCGATGATCTTGTGTTTAAGCGGCAGATTCTTCACGCCGAGGTCGGTCAGATTGGCGACCAGATGGCGCGCCTCGGTAGCGTTGAACGACACAATGACGCTGAAAATATCCGGTTCGATTTCCAGAAACTCACCGGCCGCAACCTCGACGCGCGCCGGCTTCGCCTTCGCGGCGACGATTTTCTGCAACGCATGCCTGCCTGCCATGTTTCCCCGCTTCTGACGTCCCAACGCACGCGCCGTGATGACGCCGCGCGTGGCCGTCTGTTCTTGATGATCGGAATTCCGCTTGCGCCTGTCGAACCTGTTACCGCATGGCCGGAGGCGCGCGGCCGGCTGAAACATTGTTACAGGCCACAGCGGATTTGTTAGTATCCTACCCCGATATGACAGGCGTGCCTAACATATCGGACAACACATAACGGCGGCGCATTTTATTATGTTAGTGACCCTCTCCGCACTCCCCCGCACGATCTCCGCTTGAATAACACCGCCGCCACGCCGCTGCTGCGGTCCAAATTCTTCTGGGTTGCGCTGCTCTATTTCTCAGAGGGTTTTCCGCTCGGTATATTCTTTGACATCTTTCCGGTCTGGTTCCGCCAGCAGGGCGTCGAGCTGCGCAACATCGGTTTGATCAGTCTGCTCGGTCTGGCCTGGACGTTCAAATTTCTGTGGGCACCGGCGATCGATCATTACCGCCGGCATCGCGTCTGGATGGCCGTCGTCGATGTCCTGATGGGCACGGTGATGCTGGCGTTTGCGATCGCCGAAGGTCTGCCGCTCTGGGTCTGGCTGGGTATCGCCGTCTTCACCGTGCTCTCAGCCACCAATGACATCGCGATCGACGGTTACACCATTGAGTTGCTCGAGCGTGACGAAATGGGGCTCGCCAACGGCGTGCGCATCGGTTTCTACCGCGTCGGCATGCTCGCCGCCGGCGTCATCCTGATACTGTCGGATGTGCTCGGCTGGGGCGGCGCCTTTGCTTGTGCCGGCCTGCTCTTTGTCGTCTGTGCCGCCGGCTGCCTCGCCGCGCCGCGCGAACGTCACGCCGCTGCGGCCACCGGCGTCTCTCTACGCGGCGAACTGGCGGCCATTTCACGCGCCCCGCAGACGCTCGCCCTGGTGCTGCTGTTTGTGCTCGCCTGTGTGTGGCTGGCCAATCGCGTGACCCATTGGTCGGCCGGCAACCCTTATTTCTGGCTCTACGCGTGGGGCATCGCCTTCACTGCATTCGCCGCCCTCATGCTCGCCAATGCCGCGCGCCGCGCGCCCGGCGCAGACACCCAAAACGACGCCCTGCACGGCCCGATGTTTGGCGCGCTGATGGATCTGCTCAAACGACCCGGCATCATGCCGGTACTCGCCTTCATCCTGATCTTCAAACTGGCCGACGCCTCGATGGGCTTCATGGTCAAACCGTTCTGGGTGGACAGCGGCTTCACCGCCACCGAGATCGGCCTGGTCTCGGTCAACATCGGTCTGGGCCTGTCGATTGCCGGCGGCGTGGCCGGCGGCTGGTACACCGACCGCAAAGGTATTTACCGTGCGCTATGGGTACTCGGCCTGCTGCAGGCAGTCTCAAATCTTGGCTACGCCCTCGCTGCAGCGCTCATCCCGCCGGCCGCCGCCGGTGCCACGCTGTTGTTTGAACACCGCGCCATACTGTATAGCGCCAGCGCCATCGAATCATTTACGGGCGGGCTCGGTACCGCGGCGTTTCTCGCCTTCCTGATGGCGATCGTTGACAAGCAGCGCGCGGCCACCGAATACGCGCTGCTCTCTTCGGTGTTTGCGCTATCGCGCTCGTTCGCCGGCTGGGCCAGCGGCTTCGGCGCCGAGGCGATGGGCTATTCGGGCTATTTTCTGCTGACCTTCTTCCTCGCCTTCCCGGCATACGCTTTGCTGCCCTGGGTCAAAACCATGCTGGTGCGTAGCGATGCCGGTCACCCCCCCAAAATTACCGAGGCGCGATGACGCACTGTAGCCCAGAGCGGCATGACCCTTGCGCCGATTCCAGTGATGCAACAGCACTAACAGCATCGACCCTCGTAGCCACCGTTCTGCGCCGTCGTATCCTCACGCAAGGGATCGCGCTGGCGCTACTGCCCTTTGGCATGCCTCTGCTGGCAGCCGAGACAACGAAACCCACCACCGACAATACCTACGATCAGGGTTCCATCCTGAAGGACGCCGTCGCCTGGTTTGGCAAAGGCAGCGCCGGGCTCGCCGGTGTGGTGGAAAAAGCCTTCAAAGACCACGGCCGGCCGGTCGGTTATATCAAGGGCGAAGAGGCTGGCGGCGCCATCACGGTCGGTCTGCGCTACGGCCACGGCACGCTGCAGTTGAAAGCCGGCAACACCCGCAACGTACATTGGCAGGGACCGTCGATCGGTTTCGATTTCGGCGCCAATGCCTCGAAAGTCTTTGTGCTGGCCTACAACCTGCACAACGTCGAGAGTCTGTTCCAGCGCTTCCCCGCCGTCGACGGCAGCTTTTACTACATCGGCGGTGCCGGCATCAATTACCAGCGGCGTGATGGCATCACGCTGGCACCGATCCGTCTGGGCGTCGGTCTGCGCGCCGGCGCCAGCATCGGTTATGTGCATTACACCAAAACGAAAACGCTCAATCCGTTCTAACTGCGCATAGCGATGCAAGCGTGTGCGAACAGCTGCGCCCGACGAACCTCCGCCGCGGGGACACCGCGCTCGCGGATGCCGCCACCACACCTATTCCAGCACAGTACGGCACCTATGCGCTGCTACTGACGGTGAAACGACGCCAGCGCCTCACCATCGGCAGACTCGGCGCACTGGCTGCGGCGGCAGGTTGTTATGTTTACATCGGCTCGGCGTTCGGCCCCGGCGGTCTGCGCGCGCGGCTGCGCCATCATCTCGGCATCGCCCAGCGCCTGCACTGGCAGATCGACTATCTGCGCCGTATCGCTACGCCCTTCGAAATCTGATACCGCGAAGACCGCCATGGCAGCGAGCACCTCTGGGCGCAGACCTGCGCCAATCTCGCCGGCGCGAGCCTGCCACTGCCGCGCTTTGGGGCGAGCGATTGCACCTGCACGGCGCATCTTTTCCACTTCAGTAAACCGCCGTCATTGCCCGATTTCGCAGCGCGTTTGCCACCGGCTGCCGCGGCGCGCCGTAAAATCCACCGGGTGACCGCTCCTGCCGCCGCGCTGCCGGCGCTGCTACGGGACCGCCACCCATAACAACATCAGGAGAAGACGCGTATGAACAAAGCATCGTGGGTATACAACTTGAACGACGATAGACGCGGCATCATGCGCACGCTGGCGCCAGGCATCGAGGCCAATATATTTCCGGGCGAGAACGTCATGCTCTCGGTGGTGCGCATTGAAGCCCATGCGCAGGGCACCGTGCACGCCCATCCCGAAGAACAATGGGGCGTGTTACTCGAAGGCAAATGCACGCGCATTCAAGATGGTGAAGCGATCGCTTGCGTGGCCGGCGACTTCTGGCAGACGCCCGGCGGCGTCATGCACGGCATCACCACCGGCGATACACCAGCGCTGGTGCTGGATATTTTTAGTCCGCCGCGTGCCGAATATAAAAAATCAGGCAAAGGCTTTGGTGCGTCCGCAACGGAATAATCGCGCAGGCATTTATAAAATCGCGCCGCGTGCGGTGATCGGCCACAAAGCCTCGACACGGCCATTGCGGACGCACACGTACCAATCGTAGAGATTGACCGTCGGGTCGCAATGCCCGGGGATCAGCTTTAACTTGTCGCCGACCTTGAGGCGGGTCTCGCCGTTGAACTGCAGCACGCCGTGCTCATCAGAGGCCTTGATATATTCAATGTCGGCGTAATCAGCCACGCGCGGCAGGCCTGAATCAACGCTCGAGGCCTTGAGACCGGCGTCGACGACCGCGCGGCCCGGCATGGTCGCGCTCATCACGGTGGCCCACACAAACAGGCTGTGCTCGAACGACGGAATGCCACTCTCCACCCATTCGTTGCGCGCATAGTCGGCGTCCATGAACACATAGGAACCGGCCTGTAATTCACTGTAAACGCTGCTCGTCGCTTCGAACATATAGCTGCCGGTGCCGGCGCCGGTGACGTAATCACAGGCAATGCCGGCGGCCCGCAGCAACGCCTGCGTCTGCCGCACATCGGCAACCGCACTGGCAATCGCATCACGACGCTCGGCGACCTTGCGCACGTGCTGCGCCGCGCCTTGATAGGCCTGCAAGCCGGCAAAGCGCAAATTGGCGCAGGCGGCGATCGCAACACCGAGTGCCGCAGCCGGCGCACCCGGCGCCACACCGCAACGGTGCGCACCGACGTCCACTTCCACCAACACATCGAGAACGACACCGGCGGCGCGCGCTGCCGCGTCGAGTGCCTGCACATTGCCGGCATCGTCCGCACAAACCTTGATGGTGGCGCGCTTCGCCAGCGCGGCCAGTCGCCGCAGCTTGTCGGCACCCACCACCTCGTTGGCGATCAACACATCGCAGATGCCGCCGTCGACCATCGCCTCGGCTTCGCTGACTTTCTGGCAACACACACCGACCGCGCCGAGCGCCAGCTGACGATGCGCAATTTCCGGGCACTTGTGACTCTTCGCATGTGGTCGCAATTGGATATTGCGACCGGCGAGCGAATCAGGCAGCAGGCGCAAATTACGCTCAAAGGCGTCGAGCTCGAGGATCAGGCAGGGCGTGTCGACTTCGGCGAGCGGCATGCCAACTGCGGCGGCGGGACGAAAACTCATGGCTGGGCGTCACTCCATTCGTAGTCAATGGTGAGAGGAGCGTGATCCGAAAAGCGCTGTTCGGTGTAAATACCAACTTGGCGCGCAGCCGCTGCGATGCCGGGCGTCGCAATCTGGTAATCAATGCGCCAGCCAACGTTCTTCGCCCACGCCTGGCCACGATTCGACCACCAGGTGTATTGGTCGGGGCGCTGGTCGATACGGCGAAACACATCCACCCAGCCATCTTCGAAAACATCACTCAGCCAGGCGCGTTCTTCGGGCAGGAAACCCGAGTTCTTGCGATTGCCGCGCCAGTTCTTCAGATCGATTTCGTTGTGCGCGATGTTCAAGTCACCGCAGACGATAAATTCGCGCCCTTCGGCCTTCATGGCGGCGAGGTGCGGACGAAACACCTCGAGAAAACGAAACTTCGATTGCTGCCGGTGTTCACCGCTGGAACCCGACGGCAGATAAACCGAGATCAGCGACACGGCGCCGAAATCGGCGCGCACATAGCGACCTTCGTCGTCAAACTCGCGCACACCAAAACCAATGGCGACAGTGTCCGGCTGACGCAACGAATAAATCCCGACGCCGCTATAGCCTTTTTTTTCCGCGTAGTGAAAATGGCCGTGATAACCCGCCGGGGCGAGCATATCGGCGCTCAGATCAGCCGCCTGAGCCTTGAGCTCCTGCACGCAGATCAGGTCGGCTTTCTGCTGCGCAAGCCAGTCCCATACGCCTTTGGCAGTAGCCGAGCGAATGCCGTTGAGATTGAGGGTGATTACGCGTAACATGCTGTTTCGTTGTGTTCTTCCGGCGTAAATAACAGTGCCGAGGATCGTTTAAATTATATTCAACCGCAGACCATCGCCAGACCGGCCGATTCGTTCGCTTGGCTCACAATATGTCCACCAGCTTCCGGCACGACTTCATCCGGTTTGTGATTGCGCAAAAAGTGCTCGCTTTTGGTGAGTTCAAAACCAAGGCTGGCCGCCTCTCACCTTATTTTTTCAATGCCGGGCTGTTCGACGACGGTGTCGCGCTGAAAAAACTGGCTCAATTCTACGCGAAAGCGATCGTCGACAGCGGCATCCAGTTCGACATGTTGTTTGGCCCGGCCTACAAGGGAATACCGCTGGCTGCCGCGCTGTCAATTGCATTTGCCGATGTGGGCCGCACCTTGAATTACAGCTTCAACCGCAAGGAAGAAAAGGATCATGGCGAAGGCGGCAGCGTGATCGGCGCGAAACTCGCCGGGCGCGTGCTGATTATTGATGACGTCATCTCGGCGGGCACTTCGGTGCGCGAATCAGTAGCCATCATTAAAGCCGCCGGTGCAACACCCTGCGGTGTTGCTATTGCGCTCGATCGCATGGAGCGCGGCACCGGATCGCTATCCGCGGTGCAGGAGGTCAAGCGCGATTACAACATGCCGGTGATCAGCATCGCCAACTTGGACGATCTGGTCGGCTTTCTCGAAATCGATCAGTCCCTGTCGGCATTCCTCGGTCCGCTTAACCGCTACCGCGATCAATACGGAATCGCAGCCGGTGCGTAACGCGTTTGTTCTGTCTGTCTGGCTGTGCGCCACCGTCGTGGCGATGATAACCTTGCCAGCGCGCGCGCAAGCGCAGGAAAAAAGCAGTGGCAACATAGTCTGCTGGAAGGACAAGTCGGGCAAAACGATCGGTTGCGGTGACAAGGTCCCGTTCGAATACCAGGACAATGCGTCGCGCGAACTCAACAAGCGCGGCATGACGGTCAAGCAAACCGACGCCGCGCTAACGCCCGAGCAACGGCAGGCGCAAGTGGCCGAAGCCCAACGCAAAAAACTCCTCGAGCAAAAACTTGAAGAGGAGAGGCGACGTGATCGCGCCCTGCTCGACTCCTTCACTACTGAAAAAGAAATCGACCTCAAGCGCAGCCGCGATATTCAACAAATCGAAATTAATATCGCGGCACAACAGACCAACCTGAAGAACATTACGGACCGGCAAGCCGAGCTCAAGACAAGAATCGACAACATCACCCGCGCGCAAAAGCCGGTACCCCCGCAATTGCAAGAAGATATTGAGCGTCTGGCTCGCGAAAAAACCAAAACGCAGACGCAAATTTTGGACAAACGCAAGGAAATCGTCGAGCGTAACCTTGAATACGAGGCGATGAAAACACGCTTCATTCAATTGAAAGGTGCGGGCCAAGCGCCGCCCGCCGGAGGCCCCGATTCTGGCGGCGAGGCGCCGCGCAAGTAAGCAAACCCAACGCGGCCGACGGCGGCGTAAAAAATCTGAAGATCTACAAAAGTCTGCCGTTACTGCAGTAGCAAAATCAGCTGGAGCCCAGAGTCATGCGCAACACCCTTTCATTCATTACGATTTCGGCGGCTTGCGTGATTGCCCTCGCGGCAATACCCGCACCCGCACAACAAAAAGCTGGCGGCACGCTGGTGTGCTGGAAAGACAAGACGGGGAAAACCATCGGCTGCGGCGACAAAATACCACCCGAATATCAGGAAAACGCCAGCAGTACCCTGAACACCCGGGGCGTGACCATCAACCAGAGCGAAACCCCGCTAACAGCGGAACAAAAGCAGGCGCAGAAAAACGAAGCCGAACGCAAACAACTCGAAGACCAAAAGCGCGAAGAGGAAAAACGCCGCGACCGGGCGTTGCTGGATTCGTTTACCAACGAGAAAGAAATCGACCTCAAGCGCGCGCGTGATATTCAGCAGATCGAGGTCAATATTTCCACGTATCAGGCCAATCTGAAAAGTTCAAACGACCGCCAGACTGTCGTCAGCGCGTCTATCGAACGCCTGAAAAAAGAAAACAAGCCGGTGCCAGCGGCCATGCAACAGGAATACGAAAAACTCACCGCCGATATGGCGAAAGCGCAGGATCAGATCAAGCAAAAACGTCGCGAAATCACGGACAAAAACCTGGAGTTTGACGCCATGAAGAAACGCTTCATGGAATTGAAGGGCACGGCGCCAGCAAAAAACTAAAGCCTTGGGGCTCGCCCAATGCTGCGGCAATACGCTCACCACACGCCGCGAAGGCGTCCGCGACACTAGCCGCCGAGCTTTTTCTTCAACAATTCGTTGACCTGTGCGGGGTTCGCCTTGCCTTTGCTGGCCTTCATCACCTGACCGACCAGTGCATTGAAAGCTTTTTCCTTGCCGGCGCGAAATTCCTCGACGGATTTGGCGTTGGCGGCCAGCACCTGATCGACGATTTTTTCGATCTCGCCAGAATCAGAAATCTGCTGCAGTCCGCGCTTGTCGATAATCGTCGCCGCATCGCCCTCGCCCGCCCACATCGCTGCGAACACCTCTTTCGCCAGCTTGTTGTTGAGCGTGCCATCGGCACTTTTGCGCACAAGGCCGGCCAGGGCATCCGGCGTCACCGGTGAATGTTCAATATCGGTTTCGCTGCGATTGAGCGTGGCGGCCAGTTCACCGGTCATCAGGTTGGCCACGGTCTTCGCCGCCACAGCCTTGTCGGCGATGCCCGATCCCGCCAGCACCACCTCGAAATAATCAGACCACGCGCGTGATTGCGTGAGCAAACGGGCGTCGTATTTAGAGAGACCGAATTCGCCTGTATAGCGCGCCTGTTTCGCGCCCGGCAGTTCGGGCATCGTCTCTTTCACGGCGGCAATCCATTGCGGCGTAATCGCCAGCGGCAGCAGATCGGGGTCCGGAAAATAACGATAGTCCATCGCGTCTTCCTTCGAACGCATAGACCGCGTTTCATCGCGATCCGGATCATAGAGCCGCGTTTCCTGCACGACCCTGCCGCCATCCTCGATCAATTCAATCTGGCGGCGCACTTCATAGCGGATTGCCTTGTCCATGAAGTTAAAGGAGTTGAGGTTCTTGATTTCGCAACGGGTGCCGAGCGGCTCGCCACTGCGACGCACCGAAACGTTGGCATCACAGCGGAAGGAACCCTCCTGCATATTGCCGTCGCAGATACCAATCCAGCGCACCAGTGCATGCAGCGCTTTAGCATAAGCAACCGCCTCCTCAGGGCCATTCAGATCGGGTTCAGTCACAATTTCCAGCAGCGGCGTGCCGGCACGGTTCAGATCGATACCGCTCATACCATGGAAATCTTCATGCAGCGATTTACCGGCGTCTTCTTCCAGATGGGCGCGGGTCAGATGCACCGTTTTTTCAGTCTCTCCCACCATGATCGTCAACGCACCACCCTGCACCACCGGCAGTTCGTACTGGCTGATCTGATAACCCTTGGGCAGGTCGGGATAGAAATAATTCTTGCGCGCAAAAATCGAACGCGGACTGATGGTAGCGCCCACCGCAAGACCAAAACGGATGGCACGTTCCACCGCGCCGCGATTCAACACCGGCAATACGCCGGGTAGCGCGATATCAACCGCACTCGCCTGCGAATTGGGGCTCGCACCGAAGGCGGTCGACGAGCCGGAAAATATTTTTGAGCAGGTCGATAATTGCGCGTGGGTTTCGAGCCCGATCACAATTTCCCAAGTCATTGCGCTGCGCTCCGTAAGGGGTGAGATGTGCGGTGTGAGGAGTAACGCCGGCGAATGTAGACGATCAATCCGGAACGTCTCACGCCTTACTCCCCACCCTTCACACAAGGCGGCTGCCGTGCGTGCCAGTCGGTCGCCAGCTGATACTGGTGCGCGACATTGAGCATTTTCGCTTCGCCGAAATAATCGCCGATCAACTGCATGCCGACCGGCAGCTTGGCGCGATCAAAGCCGCAGGGCAGGGACATGCCGGGCAGGCCGGCGAGGTTCACGGCAATGGTGTAGATGTCGGACAAATACATTTGTACCGGGTCACCGGATTTCTCACCAATTTTGAACGCTGTACCGGGGCTGGTCGGCCCGAGGATGACGTCGCATTGCTTGAAGGCCTCGGTGAAATCCTGCGCAATCAGACGGCGCAACTTCTGCGCCTTGATGTAGTAGGCATCATAGTAACCATGCGACAGCACATAGCTGCCAATCAGGATGCGGCGCTTCACTTCGGCGCCGAAACCCTGCGCCCGCGATTTCTTGTACATGTCCATCAGATCGCGATATTCCGGCGCGCGGTAGCCGTAGCGCACGCCGTCAAAACGCGACAAATTGCTCGAAGCCTCGGCCGGTGCGAGCACGTAATACACTGGCACCGAGAGTTTCATATTGGGCAAGCCGACTTCAACCATTTCGCAACCGAGCTTGCGGTATTGCGCGATCGCTTCATCAATCGCCCGGGCGACGTCGGGCGCCATGCCCTCGGCAAAAAATTCGCGCGGCAGACCGATGCGCATGCCGGCCAGCGGCCGCTGCAAATCACGCGTGTAATCCTCACGGTCGCGTTGCAGGCTGGTCGAGTCGCGCGCATCAAAACCAGCCATGACGTTAAGCATCAGACCGAGATCTTCGGCGGTGCGCGCAAACGGACCGGCCTGATCAAGGCTGGACGCAAACGCAATCATGCCGTACCGCGAAACCACGCCGTAGGTCGGTTTAAGTCCGCAAATGCCCGTCAGCGCGGCGGGCTGGCGGATCGAACCGCCGGTGTCGGTACCGGTGGCCACTGGCGTGAGCCGCGCGGCAACCGCCGCCGCCGAACCACCAGAGCTGCCACCGGGCACGGTGTCGAAATTCCACGGGTTGCGCACCGGACCGAAGAACGAGGTTTCGTTCGACGAGCCCATCGCAAACTCGTCCATGTTGGTCTTGCCAGCGGTCACCGCCCCCGCCGCATTGAACTGCTCGATGACGTGCGCGTCGTAGGGCGCGCGAAAATTAGCGAGCATTTTTGAACCGCAGGTCGTCAGCCAGTCCTTGGCGCAAAAAATATCTTTATGGGCGACCGGTATGCCGGTCAGCGGCCCCGCCTTACCGGCGGCAATCAGCCGGTCGGCGGCCTGCGCCGCGGCCAGGGTCTTTTCTTCATCGACGCTGACAAAGGCATTAAGCGTCTTGCCGAGCGTATTGATTCGATGCAGAAAAAAAGTAGCGACCTCAACGCTGGAAAGACGCCGTGCAGCGAGTTCTGCGGTCAGTTGCTTGAGTGTGAAATTCAGCATGATTACGAAAGGCGTGAGGTGTGAAGTGTGAGGCGCCGGGTCAGGGCTCTCAATACGAATTGCGCAGGAAGCAGCGGTTTACCACCCACCCCGGCCCCTTTACGCTTCACTCAATGACCTTGGGAACCAGATAAAGTCCGCCTTCGACCTGCGGCGCGACGGCCTGAAAAACCACATGCTGATCGGTCTCGGTCACCGCATCGTCGCGCAGGCGCAGCATCAAGTCCTGTGCGTGCGCCATCGGCTCGACGCCTGCGGTATCGACCGCTTGCATTTCGCCGATCAGCGCGAAGATGCCGGAGAGCTGGCCGAGCACTTGTGCGGCCTCCTGGTCGTCCACTTCTATGCGGGCGAGATGCGCGATGCGTTTAACGTCGTCAAGGATCAATGGCATGAGCGGTTTATTGCTGAAAAAATCATTCGCAATGAGGTATTATACATCGCCAATTCAGGGCATTTTTCCCTTTTGTCGGAATCAGTTATGTTTGGTTTTCTAAGCGGCTACTTTAACAACGATCTCGCCATCGATCTGGGCACGGCCAACACGCTCATTTACTTCCGCGGCAGGGGTATCGTCCTGGACGAACCGTCGGTGGTGGCAATCCGTCAGGACGGCGGACCCAACGGTAAAAAAGTCATTCAGGAAGTCGGTCTCGCGGCCAAGCGAATGCTCGGTCGCACACCGGGCAACATCACCGCCATCCGGCCGATGAAGGATGGCGTGATCGCCGATTTCATCATCACCGAGCAGATGATCAAACAGTTCATCAAGCGCGTGCATGACAACAAACTGTTTTCACCCAGCCCGCGCATCATCATCTGCGTACCCTGCGGTTCGACGCAGGTCGAACGCCGCGCCATCCGCGACGCCGCCATCGGTGCGGGCGCCTCACGCGTGTATCTGATTGAAGAACCGATGGCTGCGGCGATCGGCGCCAACCTGCCAGTGGGAGAAGCCACCGGTTCCATGGTGGTCGACATTGGCGGCGGCACCACCGAGGTCGGCGTGATCTCGCTCGGCGGCCTCGTCTACAAAGGCTCGGTGCGCGTCGGTGGCGACAAGTTTGACGAAGCCATCATCAACTACATTCGCCGCAACTACGGCATGCTGATCGGCGAAACCACCGCCGAGCAGATCAAGAAGGAAATCGGCTCCGCGTTTCCGGGCTCCGAAGTGCGCGAAAAAGAAGTCAAAGGCCGCAACCTTGCCGAAGGCATTCCGCGCAGCTTCACGATTTCCTCGAACGAAATTCTCGAGGCGCTGACCGAGCCGTTGAACAGCATTGTCGGGGCGGTGAAATCAGCCCTTGAACAAACACCGCCCGAGCTGGCTGCAGACATTGCAGAAAAAGGCATGGTCATCACCGGCGGCGGCGCGCTGTTACGCGACATCGACCGCCTGCTGATGGAAGAAACGGGGCTGCCGGTGATCATCGCCGAAGATCCACTGACCTGCGTGGTGCGCGGTTCGGGCATGGCGCTCGAAAAAATGGACAAGCTCTACAGCATATTTACCGACGAATGAGCCCGGCGCGCCCGGCATGCAAGGGGCGCGTGGTGGCCGACGGATACGATCCATGGGCGCGACCCTGTCCTTGCCTCTGAACCGGCGCTGAATGGAATATACACTGCCGCCGCTATTTAACCGCGGCCCGACGCCGCTGATCAGACTGCTGCTGTGTTCGCTGCTGTCGATCGGCCTCTTGATCGCCGATGCACGGCTTCAATATCTCGATAACGTCCGCCAGATCGTCGCCGTGGCGGTCTACCCGCTGCAACGTCTGGCCGGCACACCCGCGGCCATCTTCGAACGAATCGGCGACTTCTTCGTCACACAGTCACGCCTGCACAACGAAAACACACGGCTCGCAGAACAGAATCTGCGCAACGCGGCACAGCTGCGCCAGTTTGAGGCGCTGAGTGCTGAAAACGCGCACCTGCGCGATCTGCTCGCGACGCGCCAACGTTTTCCCGCCGGCACCATGGCGGCGGAAGTGCTGTATAGCGGACGCGACCCTTTTAGCCGACGCGTCATCATCGACAAGGGCTTGCAAGCCGACGTCAAGGCGGGGCAGCCGGTGATCGATGAAATCGGCGTCATTGGCCAGGTCACGCGGGTCTACCCCTGGCTGTCGGAAGTCACGCTGCTGACGGACAAGGATCAGGTGGTGCCGGTACAAAACCTGCGCAATGGTATCCGCGCGGTGATCGGCGGTACCGGCAACGATGGCGAACTCGAACTGAAATTCATCCCGCTCAATGCCGATTTCCAGAACGGTGACCAGCTGGTCACCTCCGGCATCGATGCGGTCTATCCGCCCGGACTACCGGTGGCGCAGGTCACCAACGTCGAGCGCAATGCCGCCTATATGTTTGC
>CAMDSO010000032.1 GCA_945906935.1 Bordetella parapertussis | reverse complement strand
CGCTGGCCGCACCACCACAGATTTCCTCGGCCAGCGCGGACGCCTGCGGCAGAATGTGTTCGATATAAAAGCGCGCCGTGGCGATCTTTGTTTTGTAAAACCGCATATCGCCTTTGGACTCGGCAAAGCGCGCTGCGGCGATTTCAGCCGCGCGGCCCATCAACCAGCCGCCAGCGACGATCCCCCACAATTTAAGATAGGGCACCGACACTGCGGCGACCGCATTCGCATCAGCAGGAAAAGTAGTCACCACCCATTGCGTCGCTGCGTCCAGGGCGTCGACCGCGCGCGTCAGCGCTGCATGGAGGGCGGCAACCTCCGCCTGCGCGTGAGGCGCCAGCCGCGCCATGTCGCCGCGCATCTCTGCGATGATGACCGCCGCGGTCGCACCTTTTTCAAAACCAATTTTGCGGCCCACCAGATCGGCGGCCTGTATACCCGTAGTGCCTTCGTAGATTGCCGTGATGCGCGCATCGCGCAGATATTGCGCGGCGCCCGTCGCCTCGATGAAACCCATGCCGCCATGTATCTGCACGCCGGTCGAGGCGATTTCAATCGCCTGCTCGGTACACCAGCCCTTCACAATCGGAATCAACAAATCGACCCGCGCCTGCTGGCGCGCGCGTTCGCCGTCATCGGGATGATGCCGCGCCTTGTCGAGTGCGGCCGAGGCGGTATACGCCAGCGCGCGCATCGCTTCGATCTGCGCCTTCATCGTCAGCAGCATGCGTCGCACATCCGGATGCTGGATGATGGTGACGCGCTCGCCAGTCTTCTGTCCGATGGCGCGGCCCTGCACGCGCGTCTTCGCATACTCGAGCGCATGCTGCCAGGCGCGCTCGGCAATTGCCACGCCTTCAAGCCCGACACCCAGGCGCGCATGATTCATCATGATGAACATGGTTTCGAGACCGCGATTTTCCTCACCGACCAGATAGCCGATGGCACCATCCTGTTCGCCATAAGCCATCACACAGGTCGGGCTGGCATGGATACCCATCTTGTGTTCGATCGACAGGCATTTCACATCATTGCGCGTGCCGGGTGTGCCATCGGCATTCGGCATGAACTTGGGCACGATGAAGAGCGAAATACCTTTGACGCCCTCCGGCGCATCGGGGGTGCGCGCCAACACCAAATGCACGATGTTCTGCGCCATGTCGTGCTCGCCCCAGGTGATGTAGATCTTGGTGCCACGGATCAGGTAATGATCGCCGGTGCGCCGCGCCTGGGTGCGCACCGCGGAGAGGTCCGAGCCCGCCTGCGGTTCGGTCAGATTCATGGTACCACTCCACTCGCCGCTGACGAGTTTTTCCATGAACTGCTTTTTCTGCGCGTCGGAGCCGCGCAGCTTCAGCGCTTCGACCACCCCCGAGGTCAGCATCGGGCACAGACAAAACGCCATGTTGGCGCTATTCCACATTTCCTGCACCGCCATCGCCACGATATGTGGCAGGCCCTGGCCACCGAAATCGACCGGTCCCGAAAGACCGTTCCAACCGGCTGCGCTGAATTGTTTGTAGGCTTCGGCAAAGCCGGCCGGCGGCGTGACTATGCCGTTGGATAATTGCGCACCCTCTTGATCGCCAATGCGGTTTAGCGGATCGAGTACTTCAGCGGCAAACTTGCCCGCCTCGGCCAACACCGCTACGACCAGATCCGGCGTGACCTCGGCACAGGCCGGCATCGCCGTGATCTCAGCCAGCCCGACCAGTTCTTCGATGACGAACTGCATGTCCTTCAGCGGTGCGGAATATTGAGACATGGCGGCTTCCTGATATAGAGGATGAATAGGGCGCGTAGGCGCACTCTCAGGATAGCAAAAAAAAGGGCAAAGCACGCGGCTTTGCCCTTTTCTGCTTCAATGCAATCGCATTAGAGTGCGGCAGTCATCTCCGGCACCGCCTTGAACAGATCTTCCACCAGCCAGTAGTTGGCCACTGAGAAAATCGGCGCTTCAGCGTCCTTGTTAATAGCGACGATCACCTTGCTGTCTTTCATCCCGGCCAGATGCTGAATGGCACCGGAAATCCCGACGGCGATATACAGTTCCGGCGCAACGATCTTGCCGGTCTGACCGACTTGATAATCGTTGGTGACGAAACCCGAATCGACCGCCGCGCGCGAGGCGCCGACCGCCGCACCGAGCTTGTCGGCAAGCGCTTCGAGGATCTTGAAGTTTTCGCCGTTACCCATGCCACGACCGCCCGAAACGATGACGCGTGCGGCGGTGAGTTCAGGACGCGCCGACTTGGTCACTTCCTGGCCCTTGAACTGTGTCAGCCCGCTGTCGGCAACTACCGCGACGTTTTCCGTCGCCGCAGAACCCTCACCCGCGGCCGGATCGAACGCCGTGATACGCACAGTGATGACCTTGATCTTGTCTTTCGACTGCACCGTCGCCAGCACGTTGCCGGCGTAGATCGGACGCACAAAGGTGTCGGCCGATTCAATCCCGCTAATGTCGGAAATCTGCGCAACATCAAGCAACGCGGCGACGCGCGGCATGAAGTTTTTGCCGAACCCGGTCGCCGGCGCCAGCACGTGGGTGAACTGACCGGCGATCGAAACCACCAGCGCCGCCATGTTCTCAGCAAGCGGCATCACGTAGTGCGCCGCATCGGCCACCAGCACTTTGGTCACACCAGGCACCTTGGCGACAGCCGCCGCGACATCTGCGCATTCATGGCCGGCAACCAGCACGCTAACATCGGCGCCCAGTTTGGTCGCCGCGGCGATCGTGTTGGTGGTGCCGGTCTTGAGTTGTTTGTTGTCGTGTTCTGCGATGACGAGAATAGCCATTTAGATCACCTTTGCTTCGTTCTTGAGTTTGTTCACAAGTTCGGCCACGTCCGCAAGCTTGGCTCCGGAGCCACGCTTGGCGGGCTCGACAACTTTGAGGGTGGTCAAACGCGGCGCGACATCAACACCCAGGGCATCGGGCTTGATCACTTCGAGCGGCTTTTTCTTTGCCTTCATGATGTTCGGCAACGTGACATAGCGCGGCTCGTTCAAGCGTAGATCGGCGGTCACTACCGCCGGCAGCTTGATCGTCAGCTTCTCGAGGCCACCGTCCATTTCACGGGTAACTTCGGCGTGATCGCCGGCCGGCTCGATCTTCGAACAAAACGCAGCCTGCGGCCAGCCCATCAGGGCCGCAATCATCTGACCGGTCTGGTTGCAATCGTTATCGACCGCCTGTTTGCCCATGATGACGAGTTGCGGGTTTTCTTTCGCAATAATCGCCTGCATGACTTTGGCCACCGCCAGCGGCTGCACATCGACATCGGTTTCCACCAGGATGCCGCGATCGGCACCCATCGCCATCGCCGTGCGGATGGTTTCCTGGCACTGCAGCAAACCAACGGAGACGACGACGATCTCGGTGACGATGCCGGCTTCCTTCATGCGTACGGCCTGCTCGACCGCGATTTCGCAGAAGGGGTTAATGGCCATCTTGATGTTGGCCAGTTCAACGCCGCTGCCGTCAGCCTTGACGCGCACCTTGACGTATGGATCGACTACACGTTTGACACCTACAAGGACTTTCATCGCTTCCTCTCGCGTGGGGACCGCGGCCGGGGCCGCGTAAATATGCGGCACGAGCCGCGGACAAAGAAGTATTTTACCGGATTAGCGCAGACGAAGAAACGTCTGGCGCCCGCTTACGAGTCTAGCGCGTTGCGCATTTGCGCCACCGCATCGGCCACGCGCCGTACGGCGATCACCTTGAGCCCGGGAATCGCCTGCTTGGGCTTGTTTGCCTCGGGAATCAACGCTTGGGTAAAACCAAGTTTGGCCGCTTCCTTCAGGCGCTCCTGACCGCGCTGCACCGGCCGCACCTCACCGGCCAGCCCGACCTCGCCAAATACCACCAGTTTTTCTGGCAGCGGTTTATTCGTGAGCGAAGAAACAATCGCCATCATCACGGCGAGATCAGCGGCCGGCTCGCTAATTTTCATGCCACCGACCGCGTTGATAAAAACATCCTGATCAAAACAGGCAATGCCGGCATGCCGGTGCAACACCGCCAGCAAGAGGGCGAGCCGGTTCTGCTCAAGCCCAACGCCGAGGCGCCGCGGATTGGGCGCGTGCGCGTCATCCACCAGGGCCTGTATCTCCACCAACAGCGGACGCGTCCCCTCCTGCGTCACGAGTACGCAAGAACCGGCAACCGGGGCGGTATGTTGCGAGAGAAACATCGCCGAAGGATTGGAGACGCCCTTCAATCCCTTTTCTGTCATCGCAAACACACCAAGCTCATTAACTGCACCAAAGCGGTTCTTGAAGGCACGGACCAGACGAAAACTCGAGTGCGTATCACCCTCGAAATACAGCACGGTGTCGACGATATGCTCAAGCACGCGCGGCCCTGCCAGTGCGCCTTCCTTGGTGACGTGACCGACCATCACAATCGTAATGCCGCTGCCCTTGGCCAGTCGTGTGAGCTGGGCCGCGCATTCGCGTACCTGCGCCACCGAACCGGGCGCCGAGGTCAGTTGTTCCGAATAGACGGTCTGGATCGAATCGATCACCGCCACCGCCGGCTTTTCGGCCAGCAGCTGCAACTGGATTTTTTCCAGATTGATCTCGGCCAGTAGATCCAATGCAGAGGCGTCAAGCGCCAGGCGTTTTGAGCGCAAGGCGATCTGCTGCGCCGACTCCTCGCCGCTGACATAGAGCACCTTGTGCGCGCCGGCCATCGCGCACAACGCCTGCAACAACAGCGTGGATTTGCCGATCCCCGGATCACCGCCAATCAGCACGACGCCGCCGCGCACCAGACCGCCCCCCAGCACGCGGTCGAATTCGGGCACGCCAGTGGCAATGCGGCTTTCTTCGCGCGCCTCGATTTCAGAGAGGCGCATCAGCTTGCCAACACCCGAGAGCGCGCTAAAACGGTTGACCGTTGGTGTGGCCGATTCGGCGACGGCTTCGATCAGCGTATTCCAGGCGTTGCAATGCGGACACTGGCCCTGCCACTTGACGGTCTGGCCGCCGCATTCGCTACAGCTATGGATGGTTTTTGCTTTGGCCATGGGATTTACGTCGGTCCTGCTCTACAGTCAACGCGGCGCGAAACTCAAGCCCCGGCCGCCTCGCCGTCCACCAATTGCAGGTGCACGCTCTGGTGGTGCTGTTCGGCGCGCTCGATGGCGTGCTCGAGGCGCAGTATATGATCGTGCAGGATTTCAAACAGTAGCACGCACATGGTCGAAGACACCGCATACAGGCCGATCGACAACCGCTCGACATCACCGACCGCACCCAGCGCCTCGTGCTGGGAGAGGAAAAAATAGTCCCCGAGCAATAAGCCCGCCGCGGTCGCGAGCAGTCCAGTGCCAAGGCCGCCGTACCAGGCGGCAATCATCGCCGCCGGCACAAAAAATATGAACGGAAAGCGCGTCTCCGGCGTCCCGAAAAACCAGTAACGCAAAGCAAACGCAATCAGCACGGCGAACGCGGTTAGGCCGTAACGTTTGGCCAGACTACGCTGCATATAACCGCCGCTCAGTATCAGGGATTCGGCATTCAGCGCCTGCTGTTCACCCTGCAACTGCCACGGGTTACGCGTCTGGGCGAGCAAGTGTTCAAGACGCCGTATGGTGCGATGCAGGTTTTCGCACAGCAACACACAAACCAATGTCGTCACGCCAAACACTCCTAGGCTCATTGACTCGTGCACACCGAACGGTAACAACGTCCCGCGAGCGGCGATAAAAATATATTCTCCCAGTACCACGCCGAACAGCGTCGCTGCAATGCCGGGACCAAGCCCGCCGTACCAGACCGCGACAATCGCCGCCGGCACAAAAAACGTGAACGCCAGACGGCTTTGCAAATCGCCATAAATGACGTAACGCACCGAGAACGCCAGCAAGACGGCGAGCGCCGCCACCGAATAGCGCAACAGCGGCGAACGCCGGTATGGCCACTCACCGTGTTTATAGGGAACAATCGATTCGTCGCGCAACATGGAGAGATGATACACCCTACCCCCGGCTTCAGCGTTCGATCACCGGCACCCGCGGCGCCAGCGCACATAACAATTCATAACTGACAGTGCCGGCGGCGGCAGCCACCTCGTCGGCCGACAGTCCCTCGCCCCACAACACCACCGGCGTACCGACACCGTGCTCGGGCATCACAGTCAGATCACAACACAACAGATCCATCGCGATACGGCCTAGTGTCCGCGTACGCCGGCCGGCGACCAGCAGCGGCGTTCCAGTGGGCGCATGGCGCGGATAACCGTCGGCGTAACCACAGGCCACCACGCCGATACGCATGGGGGCGTCCGCAACAAATGCCGAACCGTAGCCAACACTGTCACCGGCGGCGATCTCCTGCACCGCCAGCACGCGGCTCGCCAGCGTCATCACGGGCTTCAGACCCAGGGTGGCCGCAGAGGTTTCGGCAAACGGCGAACAACCATAGAGCATGATGCCGGGCCGCACCCAATCGACATGGGTCTGCGGATAGCGCAGCACCGCGGCCGAGTTCGCCAGCGTGGCTGGCAATTGATGCAACGCCGCCAATGTACTGAATGATGCAAACTGCCAGTCGACGCCACGCGCTTCATCGGCGGCGGCAAAATGTGTCATCAGGGTCACGGCACGCACCGCGCGGTGCCGCTGCAGGCATTCCAACACCGCGGTGACTTGTGATAGCGGAAAGCCGAGGCGGTTCATGCCGGTATTGATTTTGAGCAGCACATCAAAACGCGCCGCCGCCGGTGCCTCGTCGAGCATGCGCAATTGCGCCTCGCCATGGATCACCAGCGATAAATCACAGCGCGCCGCCATCTCGAGCTCGGCGGCCTCGAACAGGCCTTCGAGCAGCACAATGCGTTTGCCGTAACCGTCTTCACGCAGACGCACCGCGGCGTCGATTTCAATCAGGCTGAGGCCATCGGCATCGGCCAGCGCGCGCGCCGCACGCTGAAGACCGTGCCCATAGGCATTGGCCTTGACCACGGCAAGCACCCGCGCACCGGCAGCATGCGCGCGCACCACGCGCAAATTATGGGCAAGCGCCGCAGTATCAATGGTGGCGGTCAGCGGACGCATCGCAACCCACTCCATGACCGCGAACAACTCAGCGCGCGAGCGTTCACGGTTTGCCCGCCATGGCGCGCATGCGCAAGGTGGCGAACTCGACGAAAGTGGCGAGCAGGCGCGAGCGGAATTTTTTCTGCGGATACACCAGTGACAGCTTACGGATCAGGCGCGGCTTCAGCGGCAGCGCTACGAGACTGCCGAGTTTCAACTCCTTGGCCACCGAGGCGCGCGACATGATGGCAATCCCGATGCCGGTTTCGACCACGCCCTTGATCGCCTCCGGGCTGCCGAGTTCCATGACGATATTCAGGTCATCGCCGGCAATGCCCGCCGCCGCCAGATACTGGTCGGCGAAACCGCGCGTGCCCGAGCCGGTTTCGCGGCTGACATAGGGTTCACCGATCATCTGCCGCGGCGTCACCGTCTTTTGTTTGGCCAGCGGATAATCCGGTGCGCAAATCACCACCAGTTCGTCATCGCAACAAACCTCGGTCTGCAAACCGGGCAGATGCGCCGGCGATTCAATCAAACCAAGATCAATCGTGTGGTCGGCGACGCGGTTTTCAATGATTTCCGAATTCGCCACCGTCATGTGCACCTGCACCTGCGGATACAGCGCCTTGAACTCGCCAAGAACACGCGGCAGGATAAACTCGGCGATCGTCATACTGCAACCGAGCAACAGCGGTCCGCTGACCGCGCCGTGCAATTCGCCGACGCGCTTGTCGAGTTCGTCGTTTAGCTCCAGGATGCGCTGCGCGTACTGCAGCACGATTTCACCGGTCGGCGTGAGAGTGATACCGCCCGGGTCGCGCTCGAACAAACGCGCATCGAAATGTTCTTCGAGCTGTTTGATCTGAAAGGTCACCGCCGGCTGCGTCATGCACAGCTGTTCGGCCGCGCGCGTAAAGCTCAGCTGCCTGGCGACGGTGTAGAAAACCTGCAATCGACGGTCGGCCATTGATTCGTGAGCCGTGAGGCGTGAGGTGTAAGGCACAAAACGGGTAAGACCCGCCGGCCGGGGTATATGCCCCCCCTGACGCCTGACTCCTGACTGAAATAACGGCCGCTATTGAACCACATTTCTGCTGCGCAGTCATGAACCTAGCGCCACCTGAGAACACTCCACAAAAATCGATCTATGGTATAAAGGCGCACCTCATTACACCCCCCTAAGGGGCCGCAGCACTCATGCCGTTCGGTTTTTACATCATCATGGCGGCGCAGTTTTTTTCGTCGCTCGCTGACAACGCACTGCTGGTCGCCGCCATCGCCACACTTGTGTTGCTCGACTCGCCGGCATGGCTGACGCCGATGCTGAAGTTGTTCTTTACGGTTTCGTATGTCCTGCTGGCGCCGTTCGTCGGCGCCTTTGCCGATTCGCTGCCCAAGGGCAAGGTGATGCTGATCGCCAACGGCATCAAAGTCGTCGGTTGCTTGATGATGCTGTTCGGCCTGCATCCGCTGATCGCCTACGGTGTGGTCGGACTGGGGGCAGCCGCCTATTCACCAGCCAAATACGGCATCCTGACCGAATACCTGCCGCATCACAAGCTGGTCGTCGCCAACGGCTGGATCGAGGGCCTTACCGTCGGCTCGATTATTCTCGGCACGGTGCTTGGCGGCGCGCTGGTTAGCGAAACGCTATCCTCAAAACTCCTGGCCTTTGACCTGCCGCTGATCGACACCGGTATCGACTCCGCACCTGAAATCGCCATTACGCTGATCATCATTTTTTACGCCCTCGCCGGCATCTTCAACCTTTACGTGCCGCTGACAGGCGCCGTGCACAAGCCCGCAGAGCGTAGTCCGGTTCTCCTCGTCCGTGATTTTGCCATCGGCCTGCGCCAGCTCTGGGGCGACAAGCTGGGTCAGATTTCCCTCGCCACCACCACGCTGTTCTGGGGCGCGGGAGCGACGCTGCAATTTATCGTCCTCAAATGGGCGCAAGTCGCACTCGGCTACACGCTCGCGCAGGCGACCATCCTGCAGGGCATCACCGCAGTGGGCATCGCCGCCGGCGCGGTGATCGCCGCGCGCGTGGTGCCGCTGCATCGTGCCGTCAGCGTATTGCCGGTGGGTATCACGATGGGCATCATCGTCATCTTCATGCTCTTCGTGAAGGACGTTTATCTGGCGATGGTTCTGATGACGCTGGTTGGCGGACTAGCCGGATTTTTCGTGGTACCGATGAACGCGCTGCTGCAACATCGCGGTCACCTGTTGATGGGCGCCGGTCACTCGATCGCCGTGCAAAATTTCAACGAGAACATCAGTATCCTCGTCATGCTCGGCGTCTACGCACTGCTGATCAAGCTGGAGTTTTCGATTTATACCGTGATTGCGCTGTTCGGCCTGTTTCTGTCTTCCGCCATGACGCTGGTGCGCGAGCAGCACTACAAGAATCTGCGTGAAGGTCCGTTGCCGCAGATCCCCACCGCGGCCAAAAAATAAGCCGGCGCGCAGCCGGCTTATTTTCAACACTACGCGGCGCCGGACATCTTCCGGGCGCAGCACTGGCCTAGCGCCGCAGGCGCAAATAAATCTCAGGCAGCTTGTTGGGCAGGCTGTTGATGTGATCCAGCACCATGAAGTGACCGGGCCCGAAGATCTGCGGCAGATATTGGTTGGCCATGGTGTCAACAGTGATGCAATAGGGATGGACGCCGCGACTGACCGCCTCTTTAACCGCCATGCGCGTGTCTTCGTGCAGATAGCGGCGGTCGCCACCGTCGTCGTAATCCTCGGGCCGGCCGTCGGACAACAATAACAGCAGACGACGCCGGCTTTGCACACCGGCAAAGCGCGCCGTGGCATGGCGGATCGCAGCCCCCATGCGGGTAGCCAGGCGGCCGGACAAACCGCCGATCACGCTTTTCACTTCGGTCGTCAGCGGCTGATCGAATTCCTTGATCGTGTAATAACTGACGTTGTCGCGATACTTCGAGCAGAAGCCGGCGATGCTATAGGCGTCGCCCACTTCTTCCATGCTCTCGGCAAACAGCAGCACACCGGCACGGATACGATCGACCAGACGCCCGCCGCCTTCGGGCAGATGTTGCATGATCGAGGTCGACATATCGGCCAGCAGCATCACCGACACATCACGCTGGCGGATTTCACGCCGCCGATAAATCGAAGGCTCGGGTGACATCCCGGCAAGACGTTCGGCGGCATAGGTAATCGCCGCGTTCAAATCAATATCGTCGCCGTCAAACTGGCGAACCTTGGGGGCGAGCCGCGTCGGCTTCTGCGCCTGAATCGCTTTCTTCAGGCGCTTTAAGGCCATCGAATACTGCGCCATCAAGCGGTTGGTCTCGGCGAGATTAGAATCGGTCAACGGCTTTTCCTGCACCCAGCACCAATTGCGCTTGTAACGGCCCTCGCGATAATCCCACTCCGGATAAGGAATACCCTTTTCGCCGCCCTTCTCGTTACCCTCGGCGGTTGGCGTGCGCTGCAGGCTCTGCCGGCTCGCACTGCTGGTTTTGCTGTCGGCGGCCAGCGCTTTTTCCTCGGCCGCACTTTGTTCGCCGCCGCTGTCGGCGTTCTGCTCTTCTTCCTGGTTCTCGCTGCCTTCGCTACCTTCCTGCTCACTGTCGGAACCGGCCTTGTTCTGCTTGGTCTGGTCCTCGCTCTCCTGCGCATGCACGGCGCGTGCGGCGTTCGGCGCGCGTCCCGGCAGATAGGCGTTACGGAACACGTCCGGATCAATCACCGGCGGCAGTATGCTGCCAGCGTAGAGTTCGCTGGCAATACGGAAGGCGTCGCCAAGCGTGGCCGTGGCTTCGAGCAAGGGCAACAAACGCGTATCAAATTCAGCCTGCCCGCCCGGCGATTCGCCACGCAACACCAAGAGCGCACCGCGTACCGACGTCAGTGCCGCCTCGTAATACGGACGCGACTCGAGCAGGCGCACACGATGTTCGCGCCCTGCGGCATGCAAGCGGCTGAGAAAATTCGGCACCACGCTTTGGATGCGGCAATCCACCCGCAGGTCGTCGCACAAATCAAAGAGCAACTGAAAGCGCAGCAGGTCTTCGCCAAAACGCTCGTAGAGCGGTGCCCAGGAAATAGCCCCGCTATCCGGCAGCTCAAGCCCCGTCTCGCGGAACATCGCGTCGAGCGCCGAGCGATCGAAGCTGCCATAGACAATACGACCGGCCGTATGCAACACAGCGAGTATCGCCTCTTCGCGATCCGGCATCACCGCCGGCAGGAACAAGCTGCGGCCGTCGGTTTCGACAAAGGGCCGCCCTTTTTCCGGCGACCAGGTGCTTTCCTTCAGATCGAACTTGCGTTCGAACCAGATCTCCAGCAGCAGTTCGAGCAAATGATTGCGATCGACCATGCGAAAACCCGGCAGATGGTCGATCAGCGCCGAGAGACTCTCTTCGCTCTCAAGGCGGAAATACGACTCGCCGCGCACACGGCTGCCCTGCATGATGTCAGCGCCGCGCGTCGCCCACTGCAGCAGCGCCTGCGCGCCGAGCAAATTCCTTACGCGCACCGCACCGGCGAGACAGGTCGACAGCATCAGCTTGCGTCGCGTGAAGATCGTTTCAAGCGGCTCGAATAATTGCTCCAGCCCGGAAAGTCCCTGCCGCCCGGCCAGATCAAACACCGGCGTATGGAAAAACAGGCGCCCGCTTTCGGCATGGCGGCCGTACCAGGTCAGCCCGATATCCGCCCAGCGTCCCTGCCCCGAATGTCCCAAGGCACCATAGGCGCGCGGTAAATTCTTCATGAAGCCATCGAGCGCTGCGGTGGCCGCCGGCCATTGCAGAAAACGCAACGCCTGTGCCGTCCACGGCATTACGGTCTCGGCGATGCGCTCAGCCTCGCGCGTGCCGAAGACAAAAGCACCGCCGGCATCAATATCGTATTCGAGCAAGCGGCGCGCAGCGGCCAGCCATGCGGTGACGCTCTGCTCGCCATGTTTTTCGAGGGTGGGCAGCAATACCAGCGCCTCGCGATGCGAACGCTGGCTCAGCGCTGCGATGGACTCGAGCGCCTTGTCGGTCGTGCCGGAACGGGCTGTCACGCCGGAAGTTCGCGCGCGATCAGGCGGGAAAATGCGCGCGGACGATCTCGAGCATCGCCTCGGCGAGTTCGATATCGTCGGTGAGCGGATTGACCATCGCCACCTGGCAGGCGGTCACCGCATCGAGGCCGGCATTCATCATATTGGCGGCATAGACCAGCGCCCGCGTCGAGGTTGCCTCTTCGAGACCGTGATCTTTCAGCAGGCGCGCCTTGCGACCGGCGGCGACCAACTTGATCACCATATCGGGCGCAATGCCCGGCACTTCATTGGCGACGATCTTGCGCTCGGTCTCTTCACCAGGAAAATCAAAGTTGATGGCAATAAAGCGCTGCTTGGTCGAGGGCTTCAAGTCCTTCAACACCGTCTGATAGCCTGGGTTGTAGGAAATCACCAGCAGAAAATCCTCATGTGCATCGATCTCCTGGCCCTTCTTCTCGATCGACAACTTGCGGCGGTGATCGGTCAGCGCGTGGATGACGACCGTCGAATCAGTGCGTGCCTCGACGATTTCGTCGAGATAACAAATCGCACCGGCCTTCACCGAACGGGTCAGCGGACCGTCATGCCAGACAGTCTCCGCACCCTCGATCAGAAAACGCCCGACCAAATCGGAACTGGTCAGGTCTTCGTGACAGGAGACGGTCACCAGCGGACGCTTCAACTGGTAGGCCATGTATTCAAGAAAGCGCGTTTTGCCGCAACCGGTCGGCCCCTTCAACATGATCGGTAGGCGCTTGCGATAAGCCGCCTCGAAGATCGCCACTTCATTGGCCTGCGGCTCGTAATAAGGCGAGACGTCGCTCGACTCGGGCAATTGCAGGATATCGTGCTCAACACCACGCACGCGTTTGGCAGCAGTTGTCATAAGCATTCCACTTCAGCCGCTAAGGGCACAGATTAACGAGGGGGAACCCGGGGTTTTTCGGAAGCCTCATATTAAATGTGGCTGCCAACGAGTGATATTTTACCAGCAGTCACGGGGCGACGTAAGACACTACGCCACGTCTTTAGCCCTACAAGACGACCGGCTGATCCGGCAGTTCGTTGGGATTATTGGCGAGCGGCGGAAAATGTTGCTGCAGCAAGCGCGTGATCTCGACGATCGCCGCCTGCGCACCGTCCGCGAAGCGTCGCGCACGGAACGCCGACTCCATGCGCCGGCAGATCGCATCCCATTGCGCCTGCGGCACCCGCGCCGTGATGCCGCGATCGGCGACGATCTCGATCCGCCGGTCGACCAGTTGCACGTAAATCAACACGCCGCTGTTATGCGCGGTATCCCACACGCGCAGCGAGGCGAAAAGTGCTTCGGCACGCTGTCGCGCAGTTTGCCTGTGCCACAGTGCACGCGGATGCAGCGCGCCTTCCACAGCAAAACGCAGTTCGCCAGCATGTGTTTTTTCCGATGCCGCGATCGCCGCCTCGATCGCCGACAACACGTTTTTGGAAAACGCGCGATTAACGAACCAGTGCGGGGTCAATAAATGTTTGAGCATGCGCTTCGCGTTCATCTCACCAGCTCCCCGACGCGCCGCCGCCGCCCGAGCTGCCGCCACCGCCGCTAAATCCACCACCGCCACTGTAACCGCCACCACGGTAACCGCCACCGCCAAAACCACCGCCGCTCGATTGACCGCCACCACCCATCAAGCCAAAGATGAAGGCGACAACGCCAGCAACCAGTGCCCACGGCAGCAATCCGATCACACTCCAGACGATGAAGCCCATGACGCCGCCGATGATGCCGGCACCGAGCATGCGACCAAAGATGGCGCGCAAAATACCGCCCACCACGAAGACCAGAATAAAACCAATGAAAAAAAGATTGTCGCCACCCGATGAATTTTGCGACGCCGAGGCGGCACGCGGCGGCGGCAATGCCTCGCCGTCGATCACCCGCGTGATGCGATCGACGCCGGCCGTCACGCCGCCGTAGAAATCCCCCTGCTTGAAACGCGGCACGATATCGTCAGCAATGATGCGCTTGGCCACCGCATCGGTCAGCGCCCCCTCAAGACCGTAACCGACTTCGATGCGCAGCTTGCGGTCGTTCTTGGCGATCACCAGCAGCACAACGTCGTCCACCCCCTTGCGTCCGAGCTTCCATACCTCCTCGACACGCACCGCATACTGCTCGACCGTTTCAGGCTCGGTGGTGGGCACCATTAACACGGCAATCTGCGCGCCCTTTTTCGCCTCAAAGGCAGCGAGCGTTTTTTCAAGCGTAGATTTTTGTTCAACGTCGAGTGTGGCAGTCAGATCGGTGACTCGCGCCCTGAGCGCCGGCACCGCCACATCGGCCGTCGCCAGCGACGGCGCGGCCAGCAGCGCGGCGGCCAGCAACAGCCCCGACAGACTACCGCCGATCGCACGTCCGGCTATCATCGAATTTTCCGGGATTTACTTTGCAGCCGGAACCGAATACTCATTCGGCGGACTGCCAACCGGCGCTGCCGGCGGCGTCGTGCCGAAATCAACCTTGGGCGCGGCAGAGATTGCCTTTTCGTTCTCGACGGTGAACTGCGCTTTTTCCTTGAAACCGAACATCATCGCCGTCAGATTGCCTGGAAACTGCACCACCTCGGTGTTGTATTCCTGCACCGCCTTGATGTAGCGGTTGCGCGCCACGGTAATGCGGTTTTCAGTGCCTTCGAGCTGTGCCTGCAGCTCGCGGAAATTGGCATCCGATTTGAGCTGCGGATAGTTTTCGCTGATCACCAAGAGGCGCGACAACGCCGATGACAACTCGCCCTGTGCAGCGGAAAACTTTTTCAACGCCGCCGGATCGTTCACCAGTTCCGGCGTGGCCTGGATGCTGCCGACGCGCGAACGCGCCGCGGTCACGCCAAGGAGAACGTCTTTCTCCTGTTGCGCAAAACCTTTGACCGTATTGACCAGATTCGGCACCAGATCGGCGCGCCGCTGATACTGGTTGACCACCTCGGCCCACGACGCCTTGATCTGCTGGTCACCCGCCTGCATATTGTTGTAACCGCAACCGCCCAGCCCAAGCGTGGCCGTCAGCAACAACACCGTCACGAATATTCGTTGCATCGAAAACTCCTCATAAAGATGAACCGCCGCCCCTAGATGGGTGCCGCCTGCGCCGATTGCAAGCCCTGCATGGTTTCCATGGCAAAGCATAGGTCTTGCCACGCGTGCGCCTTGTCGGGCAGCGTACGCAACAGATAAGCCGGGTGATAAGTGACGATCATCGGTATGCCGCGGTAGTCATGGATCTTGCCGCGCAAACTACTGATCGAAGCTTCGCGTTTGAGCAGATTCACCGCCGCCACCTGGCCCAGGGCAATGATCAGGCGCGGACGGATCATCTCGATCTGGCGGTGCAGATAAGGTTCGCACTGCGCCACCTCGGCCGCCTCCGGGTTGCGGTTGTTGGGCGGACGGCATTTGACGACATTGGCGATATACACGTTCTGGCCGCGCCGCAGCTTCATCGCCGCCAACATGTTGTCGAGCAGCCGGCCGGCCTGGCCGACGAACGGTTCGCCGTTGAGATCATCGTCAGCTCCCGGCCCCTCGCCAACAAACAGCCAGTCGGCGTTCTCGTCGCCGACGCCGAAGACCGTTTTATCGCGCGCGTTGTGCAGCGGGCAGGCGGTGCAGGCAGCGACGCTATCCTTGAGTTGCGACCAGTCCATGGCGGCGACCGCGGCAATGCGCTGATCAAGCGGCAGCGCGGCTGACGGCGTGGTCATGGTCACTCTGGCGGCGGCACGCGCGGGCTCGGCACCCGCCGCTGGCAGCGCGCCCACCGGTGCAGATGCGGATGCGTCATCGGACACCAGCGCAGACGCGTCGGCAACCGGCGCATCACGCCGCCGCCACTGCGGCCACAAGCCCAGTTCCTGCAGTATGTCTTCGCGCGTCGCACTCATGTCAGATCCAGTTCCATCACCACCGCGTCCTCGGCTTTAGCCTGGTCCGGATAATAACCGCGGCGCAGACCAATTTTACAAAATCCGGCTCTGGCATACAGCCGGTGCGCACCGACGTTGGAGGCCCTGACTTCGAGAAACATTTTCAGTGCGCCGTACTCCCTCGCTATCCCGGTCATATACATAAGCAGACTGCGACCGTAGCCATGGCCCTGCCAGTCGGCAGCGACACTGAGGTTGAGCAGATGGGCTTCACCGGCCGCGGTCGATACCACGCTATAACCGGTCAAACCCGCACCGAGTGCCAACACCCGGCAATGGTAGTGGGCGTCGAGACAATCGCGAAAATTACCGCGCGTCCAGGGATGGGTATAGATGACATTTTCAATCGCCATCACCGCATCGAGATCAGACGCCGACATCGACCGATATTGTGGCGCCGGCTGCAGTCGTGCGCTCACCGCTCATCCACCTTTAGCGCAACCTTGTTACGCACGTAGAGCGGCGCGGCGTGTTCGGCAGCCAACGCCTCGCCGCGCTCGAACACCGCTGCGGCCAGCGTCGCAATGTGCCGCGCATGTGGCACCACGCCCTCAATCACGTTATCGAGTTGCGCGCCATACACCGCCGTCAGCGCCGCACTAAAGACGGCAAAACCGCTGCCGCAACCACGCCAGCCGTCACCGGGCAACGCCGGCGCAGCAGCCGGCTTGTACAAACCTGGCGCACTCACCTCACGCCAGCGCCCGCCGTCTTTTTCAAAGGCGGCGTGATAAATCTCACCCATGCGTGCATCAAGGCAGCAGATGATGCGCGGCGCTTGTGCCGCCTCGGCCAACGCTTCGAGCGTAGCCACCGCCGCCACCCGCAGGTCGCAACCAAAGGCAATGCCCTGCGCCACACCACAAGCCACGCGCAAGCCAGTAAACGCACCCGGACCAGCGCCAAAAGCGATGCCGTCAAGATCACCGCGCGCCACCCCCTGCGCCGCCAGCAACGCGTCGACCATCGGCAGCAACACCGCCGAATTACGCGACCCCGCGCCGGCATCTAGCGCGTCAAGCGCGTCAAGGCGGCCATCGCGCCACAGCGCCACCGAACACAATTCAGTGGAAGTTTCGAGAGCGAGTAGGTTCACGACAATGCAGCGGCCTGATAAAACCCGATTGTAGCCGTAGCGGCACGCGGCACCGCGCGCCGGATGACAAAATGCCGGCGGCTCGCTACCCTTCGCTCATTGTCCAGTGAAGGGAAATTCGCATGCGTGAATACAACATTGCCGCCATACCCGGCGACGGTATCGGCACCGAGGTCATCGCCGCCGGCCTGCAGGTTCTCAAAGTGCTCGGCCAGCGCGACGGCAGCTTCAAACTGAACGTCGAAGAATTCCCCTGGAGCAGCGACTACTACAAAAAGAACGGCTATTACATCCCCGAAGGCGGCCTCGCGCGCCTGAAAACATTCGATGCGATTTTTTTCGGCGCGGTGGGCGCCCCCGACGTGCCCGATCACATTTCGCTGTGGGGCCTGCGGCTGCCGATCTGTCAGGGCTTTGATCAATACGCCAATGTGCGTCCGGCGCGTGTGCTACCCGGCATCACCAGCCCGCTGACGGGCGGCGAAAGAATCGACTGGGTCGTCATCCGTGAAAACTCCGAAGGCGAATACTCGGGCAGCGGCGGCCGCGTGCACCGCGGCCTGCCGGAAGAACTCGCCACTGAAACCTCGGTGTTCACGCGCAACGGCGTCAAGCGCATCCACAAGTTTGCCTTCGAACTCGCCGCCAAACGCCCGCGCAAACATCTGACGCTGGTCACCAAGTCAAACGCCCAGCGCCACGGCATGGTGATGTGGGATGAAATTTTCTACGAAGTGGCAAAGGATTATCCGCAGGTCGAAACGCAGCGTATTCTGGTCGATGCAATGACGACACTGATGGTCTTAAAGCCATGGAGCATCGACGTCATGGTTGCCACCAATCTGCACGCCGACGTGCTCTCCGATCTGGCCGCCGCGTTGTCGGGCAGCCTCGGCATTGCGCCGACCGCCAACCTCAATCCGGAGCGGACGTTTCCGTCGATGTTCGAACCGATCCACGGCTCGGCCTTCGACATCACCGGCAAGGGCATTGCCAATCCGGTGGCAACCTTCTGGACGGCGGCGATGATGCTCGAACACCTCGGTGAACAAGAAGCCTCGGTGCGCCTGATGGCTGCGATCGAAGCGGTCACCGCGAGAAAAATCCACACACCTGATCTTGGCGGCGAGGCCACCACGGAGATCGTCACCAGCGCGCTATGCGACGCACTCTAAATCGGCGCGCAGTGCGCACCGTCGCTGGCGGCCTGATCGCGCTGTCCACGCTGATGCTTGCCGCCTGCGGGCCAGCGGTGGAGAGCGCGTTTTCGAAATGCGCCGACATCGCCTATCAACAAGCCCTGCGCGGCAGCAAAACCGCACTGCCGCCGGATCTCGCGAAGCTGTATGAAAAATCCGCGCGTGAGCGTGCTGAAAAGCAATGCAGCCTGATCCGCGACGAATGCAAAAGGGATGCGCAGTCGGCTGACTGTCAGCGGCTGGTACAACAATACAATCAATAAGCGTTACGCTATCGCAGTTCATCTTCAACCAACACAACCAGCTTGGGAGAAATTCGACATGTTGACACAGCGCTGCCTGATGCAATACCGCACCTTGCTTGAGATTGCCGCCCTTGTCGGCATCTCTCTGCTCTCCGCCATTGGCGCGGTGCACGCACAGACCTGGACACCACAACGCAATGTCGAAATCGTCGTGCCGGTGCCGGCCGGTGGCGCAGTCGACCTGCTGGCACGCAGCATGCAGCAGGTCTGGATCGAACAAAAACTTTTGCCGGTTGCCAGCACCATCAGCAACCGTGGTGGCGGCGGTCATGCCATCGCCTATAACTACCTCAACCAGCACGCCGGCAACACCCAGATCGTCGGCGTCATGTCGTCCAACCTGCTCTCCAGCCACATTGCCGGACGCATGCCGGTGACATGGACTGATTTCACGCCGATCGCGCTGCTGGTCACCGGTTCGTATTACGCACTGACCGTAGCCGCCGATTCGCCGTTCAAGACGGCGCGTGAATTCATGGACGCATTAAAAAAGAATCCAGCCGCGGTGGCGGTCGGTCTCGGCAGTTCAGCGGGCGCCTCGCATCACACCGCGCTCGGACTCGCCATGCTTTCCGCAGGCATCGAAGTAAACAAGGTCAAAACCGTCAGCTTCAACGAATCCTCCGCATTGATCACCGCCATGCTCGGCGGCCACGTCGTCGCCGGCATGGCTACTGCCAGCAATACCGCCCAGTATGTGGAGTCCGGCAAGCTACGCGTACTCGCCGTAAGCGCGCCCAAACGCCTCCCCGGTGCGTTCGCCAATGTGCCGACGTGGACAGAACTCGGCTACAAAGGTACTTGGGAATCGTGGCGCGGACTGATCGGCCCCAAGGGTATGAGCGCTGCGCAGGTTGCTTACTGGGAAGAAGTCTGCAAGCGCGTCACCGCCAACGAACAGTTTCGAAAGTTCGCCGAAAGCGGCGACCTCGAACCACGCTTCATGGGTACACAAGAGGTACGCAAATGGCTCGCCGTCCAATACGAAGACATGAAACTGATCATGCTTTCCCTCGGCTACGCCAAGTTATAACGTCGCTCCGCGCCACTGCGAACGACACTGGCCCGAAACCGCACTAACGCATTGCGGGACTTGCGATCGTGGAGTTCATTTCATGGTTTCCGCGCGACCACCGCACGAAGTGATGGCGCCATCTCGCCGAAAAGCCCGGCGCTACGCGAGATGACCGCAACAAAAACACCCGGCGGCGTCAACGCACCGACACGCACGCCGAGCAAACGAATACGCCGCTCTAGCGGCACCCGTTTAAGACAACTGCCGGCGGCGCGCCGGATCACCTGTGCATCTGCGGTGGGTTCGCTCAAACTGCAATCACGCGTCAGCGTGGAAAAATTATCGTAGCGCAGCTTCAGGCCGATGGTGCGGCCGACCAGCCCCTTGCGTTGTAAATCTGCCGCCACACGCTCGCACAGCATAGTAAAAATTTCCGACAGGCGCGCGCGGTCACGCACCGCGTGCAGATCGGTTTCGAAGGTCGTCTCGCGGCTGACCGATTTGACTTCGCGATGGGTCACCACACGGCGCTCGTCGCGTCCATGCGCCGCTTCATGTAACCAGTGGCCAACGCTATTACCAAACTGCTGCACGAGTAGCGATGGTGGCGCCGCCGCCAGTTCGCCGATGCTACGGATAGCGAGGCTTGCGAGTTTGCCGCCCGCCTTCGGCCCGATGCCGTTGATCTTGCGCACCGGCAGCGGCCACAGGCGCGTCACCACATCGGCCTCGCGCAAGATCGTCAACCCCGCCGGCTTATCGAGATCGGAGGCGATTTTCGACAGTAACTTGTTGGGCGTCACACCGATCGAACACGACAACCCGGTCGCCTCGAACACCGCCTGCTGGATACGCGCCGCCACCTCGCGGGCGCGCTGCCACGGATCGAGCGCCGCACCGGGCGCCTCCGCCATCACCAGCGCGGTGAGATCGATATAGATTTCGTCGATGCCGCGATCTTCGATCTCGGGCGCCACCGCGCGCACCGCCGCTTTAAACAACCGTGAGTAATGCCGGTATTCATCGAAGTCAGCCGGCAGCAGCAAGGCATCGGGTGCGAGTTTCGCCGACTTCATCAAACCCATGCCGGAGAACACGCCAAGCGCACGCGCCTCGTAGGTCGAGGTAGTGACCACACCGCGCCCGGTGTAATTGCGCAGCGTACGCAGCTCCATCTCAGCTGGCGTATCGCTGGTCCGCCGCCGCCCGCCGATCACCAACGGTTTACCGCGCAAGTCCGGATGGCGCAGCAATTCTACCGACGCATAAAATGCATCCATATCAAGGTGGGCGATGAAAAGCATGCGGCAAACGCAGTCGCTGAAGGTAAACGCGGTAATTTTAGCAGTGCGACATGACCGGCTCGTCGCAGGGTTCGCGCCTTGTCTCGATGGTCAGGCCGTGCTAAAGGAGTTGGCGCGCGCCGCGCGCTCCACCGCGATACCCGCCAACGCACGATAAACGCGATAACGCGCGATATCGCGCGATATCGAGATAGCGCCAACTATTAAAGAAGTCTCGAATATGAAATGCAGAAAAAATTATTTTTACGCGGCGGCGGAATGTTTTGCCTCGCTAAGACGCCGCCTCTTGCCTGCGCTATGCCTCGCGTTGGCAGCCGCCCTGCCGGCGTGGTCACAACCAGCCTCAACCCAACCGATCCGCTTCATCGTGCCCTTCGCCGCCGGCGGCGGCACCGACATCGCCGCCCGGCTCTACGCCGCGCAGCTATCTAAACAACTGGGACGCAATGTCATCGTCGACAACCGTCCGGGTGCCTCTGGTGCGGTGGGCGTGGAAACCACGGCACGCGCGCCGGCCGACGGACGCACGATCTGCATCATCTCGGCCTCGAACACCGTGAATTCGGCGGTCAATACAGCGCTAACCTATGACCTCACACGCGATGTGCAAGGCGTCAACCAGGTAACCGCAGCGTTTTTTGTGCTCGTGGTGAAAACCGGCGCTACCACCCAGAGCGTCCGCGAACTCATCGAGCAGGCACAAACCAACCGCGGCAAACTCAATTACGGCTCTTCCGGCACGGGCGGTATCACGCATCTGGCCGGCGCCATGTTCGCGCATCTGGCGAAGATCGAACTGGTGCACATCCCCTATCGCGGTGAAGCCGCCGCCATCACCGACCTGCTCGGCGGGCAGACGCAGTTGCAATTCTCCTCGCCGTTAAACGCCGCACCGCATCTCGCCTCTAGCCGGCTGCGCGCACTCGCCGTCACCTCGCCGCGACGCAATAGCGCGCTACCGGAGATTCCGACGATTGCGGAATCCGGCGTGAAGGGCTTTGACGTCACGCAATGGTACGGCGTCATCACCTCGGCGCAGACACCGCCGGCCACGGTGCAGTGGCTGGCCAACGCCTTCGCCAACGCCACCCGCGACCCGGAGCTAGCGCGCCGACTGTCCGCGGACGGCGTCGATGCTGTCAGCAGCACGCCGCGCGAATTTACCGCCCACATCGCCGCCGAAGTGAGCAAATGGCGCCGGCTCGTCAAAGACGCCGGACTGCAGCTGCAGTAAGCGCGCCCCTCACATCGTCACCGAACTATCGAGAGAACCATCATGTTGGACGGACTACCCGTCATTCCCAGCGAAGTGTTCACACGCATGCCGCAAAAGTTTCGCGACCGCTCGCAACGCCGCGCCCGCAGCGCGCCGCGCTATCACGCGGTCGACTGTTTTCTCGAAAGGCCTTCCTTCGACCGCGCCGGCAATCTGTATGTGGTCGATGTGCCCTACGGCCGCATCTTCCGCATTGATCCGCGTGCCGAGTGGGAACTGGTGGTGCAATACGACGGCGAACCGAATGGCCTGAAGATCTATTGCGACGGTCGCATCTTCGTCGCCGATTTCAAAAACGGCATCATGGTGCTCGACCCCGTCAGCGGCGTCGTCGCACTGCTACTCGAGTACCGCCACAGCGAACGTTGCCGCGGCATCAACGATCTGGTGTTCGCCTCCAACGGCGATCTGTATTTCACCGATCAGGGCCTGTCCTCGCTCTCCGATCCGACCGCACGCGTCTATCGCTATACCGCGCAGGGCCACCTCGAATGCCTGATGCACAACGCACCCAGCCCCAACGGTATCGTCTTGAACCCTGCCGAGGACTTGTTGTATGTCGCGATGACCGTGCAATCAGCGGTCTGGCGCATGCAGCCGACCAACGACGGCAGCGCCCGCGTACGCATGCTGACGCAACTGACCTGTGGCGGCACCGACGGCCTGGCCGTCGATGAATCGGGCAGCGTGGTCATCGCCAACGCCGGTATCGGCATCGGCATCGTCTGGATCGTCGACCAACGCGGCGTGCCCACACACCGCATCGAATCCTGCGCCGGCGACATGACGACCAACATCGCCTTCGGTGGTCGTGATCGCAAAACGCTCTACATCACCGAGTCCGGTAGTGGACAGATCCTCACCGCCGCCATGCCGCATGCTGGGATTGCGATGTATTCGCACAGCGCATAAGCGCGGCGTTGCGCGGTCACCATGACAATGACCGCGCAGAGCGACCAATTTGATGTAAACTTTTAAAATGAAAATCGCACACGACACCACCCGCCGCCGCCTGTTGCTTGCCGGCGTCGCCGCGACCGCCTCGATGGCCTTGCCCTCAATCTCGCAGGCCGACGCCGGAGACCCGCCGTTGCAAACGCGGCGCATACCCGTCAGCGGCGAGGCCCTGCCGATCATCGGCATCGGCACTGCGGTGATTTTTGATTTCGAGAACGACGACGCCAAATACGCCGACCGCCGCCGTGTGATGCAAACGCTCGTCGCCGGTGGCGGCAGGCTCATCGATACCGCACATTCCTATGGCCGCGCCGAGGATCGCGTCGGCGAACTGACAGCCGACCTCGGCCTGCGCGAGCGACTTTTTCTGGCGACCAAGTTTTCATTCGGCAACAGCCGCGAGGCGGCAGTCATATCGATGCAGAACTCGCTGCGCCGGCTGAAAACCAACCGCGTCGATCTAATGCAGGCATGGAACGTCGCCGATGCAAATTACGATCTGGGTCTGCTCCGCGAATGGAAACGCGAGGGCATCTGCCGTTACACCGGCATGACCATCAGCCAGGCGCGTTCCTATGAGGCGATCGGCAAGGTGTTGACGCGCGAAAAACCAGATTTTTTTCAGGTCAATTATTCACTCGGTGATCGCGAAGCCGAGGAAAGGCTGTTGCCCGCCGCACGCGATGTCGGTGCCGCGGTGCTGATCAACCTGCCCTTCGGCCGCAATTCACTGTTTAAAAAATCCGCTGGCAAACCGTTACCCGGCTTTGCCGCCGAAATCGGTGCGACCAGTTGGGCGCAGCTGTTTCTCAAATTCATTCTGTCGCACCCGGCGGTCACCGCCGTCATACCCGGCACCGACAAACCCGAATATATGCAGGACAACCTGCAAGCCGGTCGCGGCGTCATGCCGGACGCAGCGCTGCGCCGGCGCATCATCGATTACTGGGAAGCGCTCTAGACGGACTGCGCTACTGCGTGCGCACGCGCGTGGCGCGCCACGCCACAGTGTGGCGTCCCTTGGCCTCGCCTTGCATCACATCGCCGTCGACGCGCCCGCTGTAAGCAACACCGTTTACGCTGAAGCGGATATCCGCACCATTCATGCGCGCGTTTTCGAGTGGCAGCGTGATGTCGTTGTAAACATAGCTGCCCGCTAGACGCTGATAATCCTGTTCGAGTGTGATGTCGCCATCGACCGTGCGCCAAACACCCGCCACGCGTGCCGGCACCACATAGAGAAACACAATACAAAACGCCGCGCAGTCGCTGCGCACGGTTTCCGATTTGTCCGAGGGCCAACCCGGGATCTCATAGGTGTTCGAGACGATGCGCGAGCCCGGCTTCAGGTCGACGAACTTCGGCCTCAGCTTGCGCAGATTATCAGGCAGCAGAAACAGCGCCAAAACGCTCGCCTCACTGACATCGGCGGCGAACATGTCGCCCTGCACGAATTCGACGCGGGCACCGACGCCGGCCGCCGCCGCAAGGCGGCGTGAATGCTCAACGAGATCAGGATTGAATTCGACGCCGCGCGCACGCGCACCACGCCCTGCCGCACCGATCACATTGCGCCCGTCCCCCGAACCGAGATCGATGACAAAGTCCTGCGCCGTCACCGCGGCCATGTCGAGCATCTTCTCAACCATCGCTGTGGGGTTAGGCACCCAGATAACGTCCTTACCGTCCTGACCGACCAGCGGTTGATAATTGGCCTCAGCGGCGACAGCGCGTTCGCCACCGCCCGCCATCAATACCGCAACGAAGGTGGTAATCGCCAACATAGTCTGCACATGCATGATGAGCCTTTTTAAATTCACTGCTTTTAAATTCACTACGTTCACTACGAATAGGGAAATCTTAGCAAATCCGCGCGCCCTGCCCGGGGTTGGCACAGCTCAATGTTATTCTCGGCACTTCGTTGTGTGGAAGTGTGAAGGAGGAAAGGCATGCATGTCGACGGCGGATGTCATTGTGGATTTATAAAATACGAAGCCGAAGTCGATCCCGCATCGGTCGGCATTTGTCACTGCACCGATTGCCAGACACTCACCGGCACTGCGTATCGCACCACGGTGCAATCGTTGCAGGGGGCGTTCAAACTGCTCTGCGGCGAACCCACTATTTATATCAAGACCGCCGAGAGCGGTAACCAGCGCGCACACGGCTTTTGTCCGCGTTGCGGCACGCCGCTGTATGCCACCACTGTCGGCAACCCCGATCTCTACGGCATCCGTGTCGGCACCACACGCCAGCGCGCCAAACTGCCGCCGCAACGTCAGGGCTGGTGCCGCTCGGCACAGGAGTGGTCGATGCAGATCGACGATCTGCCAAAGAGCCCGATGCAACGACCGCGTTAAGCGCTGGCAGCGCACAACACAGCGTGACCCAGCGCATCAAGCAAGGACATGCATGGCGCAGGGGCACGGTGGGCGCCGTGCTAACATTGACGCTTATCGACGCTCAACCGCTGCTGCAGTTCATGCAACTCTAGTAGCGAACATCCAGAAAATCATGACTGCGCACTGCCGCCTTCATGCCACTTTATCCTGCCCGCATACGCTCGCCTGAAAGAAGCATGGCCCTTTATATCGTCGTATTCCTGACGTTTCTAACGCATGTCGGCTTCGCCGGCAGCCGCGTGGTGGTGGCACTGTTCGCGGTGGATCAGGGTGCCACACCATTCGTCGTCGGCACCGTGGTGGCCCTCTATGCCGCGCTGCCCATAGTGCTGGCGTTGCCGGCAGGCCGCATGACGGACCGCCTCGGTTACAAGATTCCCATCCTGCTGGGCACCTGCGGCATCTGTGCAGCGTTGTTGACGGCGTGGATCTGGCCGGCGCTGACCACCCTGTATTTCACCGCTTCGCTGCTCGGCATTTCATTTATGGCATTTCAAATTGCCACACAAACGTTAGTTGGTGCGATCTCCACACCAGAGCGCCGCGCGCACAACTTCAATCTGATCAGTCTGGGTTTCGCCACCGCCAATTTCACCGGCCCACTACTGGCCGGCATCCTCATCGATCAAATCGGTCATACACGCACCTTCTTTGCGCTGGCCATACCCTTGGTGCCGGCGATCATCATTTCCGCACTTGGTTCGCGCTGGATGCCGGCGGTGCAAGCAGCGGCCGCACCACAAAGCAGCGGCGCGCTCGACCTCCTGCGCATCCGTCCGCTACGCAATGCGATGATCGCCAGCGCCATCGTCTCCTCGGCATGGGACCTCTATCAGTTTTTCCTGCCCATCTACGCGCGCGCGCACGGCCTGTCGGCCACGGAGATCGGCTTCATCCTCAGTGCGTTTGCGACCTCGATCATTTTCGTGCGCTTGATATTGCCGCTGGGCCTTAAACACATCGGTGCCGCCGAGCTGTTGACCTACGCCATGTTCGTCGCCTGTGTGGCGTTCTGCCTGTTCCCGCTGTTTCACACGGTGTGGACGCTGGCCCTCGCCTCGTTCATTCTCGGCATCGGTTGCGGCTGCGGACAGCCGCTCTCATTGACCCTGGTCTACAACGCCTCGCCACCAGGCCGCACCGGCGAAGCCGCCGGCATGCGCATTACCGCCAACCAGCTCATGCACTTTGTCGTGCCACTGTTGTTCGGGGCACTGGGCACGGTAGCCGGCATGGCGACGGTGTTTCTCACCAACGCCGCCTGCCTTGCCGTTGGCGGTGGCATCAGCCGGCGCAATCACAGCACGAAAACGCCGCCTCAGAAATCGTAGAGCCGCGCCGGGTTATCGACGAGAATTTTCCGGCGCAGCGTCGCATCAGGCGCCCAGTCCGCAAGTTGATTGAGCAGGCGACCGTCGTCGATGGCATAAAACGGCGCCAGCCGTGCGGCATCCTGCACCGCCGAATGCGGATGCGGCCAGTCGCTGCCCCAAACGATGCGATCGGCATTGGCCTTGATCAGCGCTTGCGCCAGCAGCGTGCAATCGGCGTAATCCGGCGCGCGCTTCGAACAACGATAGGCCCCGGAAATTTTCACGTAAACGTGGCCGCAGCCGAGCAGCGACAGCAAGATCTCAAAGCCCGCCTGCTGCACACCGCCGGCAGCCTGTGCGCCGCCAAAGTGATCAAGCACCACCGGCACCGGCGAGGCGGCGATGTCGTCCTGCAAGGCAACGACCATGTCGAGCGTGGTGAAGATTTGAATATGCCAGCCGCGCGCCTGCATCAGCTGCACAGCGGCTTTAAAACGCTCGCGTGCAAGCCGTGGATCACTGCTGCCACCGGTATGCAGATTGATCCGCATGCCGCGGATACCCGCCGCATGCATGAGATCGAGTTCGCGTGCCGACAGCTGCTCACCCAGCACGGCGACGCCCCGCGCATCAGCGCCGCGTGCGCGCATGCCGTAGAGCGTGGCTGCGTTATCAGTGCCATAGACGCTCGGCGTGACGATCACCACGCGCCGGATGCCGAGGGCCTGATGCAGCGCCGCCATTTCGTCCGGCAGCGCCGGGCCGGGGGTGTAGAGGCGACCGGCGAAATACGGAAATGTTTCAACCGCACCGTGGATATGCGTATGGCAATCGCAGGCATCGGCGGGCACGACAAAGTTCAGCGGCGTTACCGGTTGCGCCGCCTTGACGGTAAAGCCGTGCGCTGCCGCGTGATTGGAATTGCTCATCGCAAACACTTTCTGCTTAACGCGGCGCTTGCTCCGCGCAGAGTTTCAGATTGGTACGCGCGGCCTTGACCACGGGCAGCCAGTTATCAGCGTCCGATGGCGGCAGATTATTACGGACATCAGCATCGCGGCCCGCAGCATCTTTTTGCAAAGGTTCGAGCACGCGCCGGCACGCCGCCACATCACCCAGACGGTAGTAAGTTACCGCCAGATCATTGCGTATCCAGCCGGTTTCCAGCCACTCGAGCGTGACTACGCAATCCGAAAGCAGCGGTTCTAGTTTGATACGTGCCGCAGAAAAATCCTTGCGCCCATAGAGTTTCTTGAATTCATCACGCGTTCTTTTGACGGCGGCGGGCACGCAGACGGCTGCCGTTTTCAAATAAAGACCGTCAAACCTGGCGCGTGCACCGCAGTAATAGCGGCACAGTTGCGGGTCAACACTGGCGATATCCACACCCTCGGTCACCACCGTGAACTGAACGACACAGCTCTTGCCTGGCTCGCCTGTTTCAAGCAGCGCGCGACCCTCACGAATTTCACCGCGGAGTCCACAGCTATGGCCGTTGGCCCCCATCGCTTTGATGGAAAACTTCAACGCCTCTGCGCTATCGCGCGTCATTTGCAGACGCCCCCAGCCGCGTTCGGTGACGTAATCGCCGGGTTGTAACAACGGTTCTGCCGCCGCCGAGTACGAAAACGATAGCAAGGCTTGCAACACCAGCAACCACCGCGCGAAAACAAAAAAAGCTGACACACGCATGGCTGTCAGGCCGGCCCTTGCGCCAGCGTCTGCAATTGCTTGAACACTTCGTCACCGACGTTCACGCCCTGCTGTGCCGCCGAAGCCGCCAGCGCATGACGACGGTCGCCGGGCAGACGCACGCCTTCATCGGCGAGCATCGCTGCCACCAGCGTTTCGACACGCTCGAAATACACCTCACTGCCGGCGAGAGCCCCCGGATCAATCGCGATGAAGGACTGCCCCAAACGTAACGGCGGGCCTTCGTTGGTATGCATGGAGGCAACTTCGTGCGATAACGCGGCACCGGTCAGCGCGCAACAAATCAATTCCACCGCCAGGGCGAGCATGGTGCCTTTGAGACCGCCCACCGCATAGAGGCTGCCACCGACGAGTATCTTCTGCGCGTCGTTGGTCGGCTGACCGTCCTTGTCCATGCCCCAGCCATCGGGGATCGGCTTGCCTTCTTTTGCGTACAACATGATCTGGCCGCGCGTCACTTGTGTCAGCGACAAATCCACCACGATGGGCGGCGCGTTACGGCAACCGAACACCGCCGCCACCGGATTGGTGCCGAAGATCGCACGCGTGCCGCCCTGCGGCATGATGGCCGAGGACGCATTACTGAAGGCGAGCCCGACCATGCCTGCTGCCGCCACCGGTTCGAGCAAAATGCCCAGCGCACCGCAGTGATGACTGTTGGTGACGCCGGCAAACCCCATGCCCTGCGTACGCGCCCGCGCCACCGCCTGCGCCACCGCCATTTCACAGGCTTCAAAACCCAGTCCGTTACCAGCGTCAATCAGACAGGCGGCCGCTTTCTCGTTGACGATCTTCGGCACTGCCGCGCCATTAGCACGCTGGACGGAAAGGTGTCCGCAATAACTGGCGACGCGCATCACGCCGTGGGTGGCCAAGCCCTGCACATCGGCGGCCACCAGATACTTTGCGGTGGTCAGCGCCATCGGTTCGGAGGCGCCATGCGCCTTGAGCGCCGCGGCGGCCAGTGCGGTGAGTTCGGTAATCGATTTGATCGGCATGAAATTCAGGGCATCTCAAAAAAATAACGATGAAAAATAACACCATGGAAAGCCCCGGGCGGGGCGCGGTGTGCGTTGATCAAAATACCGGATGAAAACCAGCCGCAGAGCGTAACGCAACCCGCCATACGTTTGGCTCAATGACGCACTAGAAATCCGGGCGTTTAGAACATCGCGCGGATGACACCGCCATCGACACGCTGCGCCGCACCGTTGATTGCCGAGGCGTTGGCCGAACACAGAAAAACAATCTGATCAGCGATCTCCTTCGGCGTGGCAAAACGCTGCAACAACGAGTTACCGGCCTCGGTTTTAAAGTAGTCGCGCGTCATCTGCTCCACTGAAACACCCTGCTCTTGCGCCATCTTATTGATGAACACATCGACACCACTGCTCCAGGTGGCCCCGACCAGCGCGCTATTGACCGTCACCCCGGTGCCGCGCGTCGATTCGGCCAGGCCGCGCGCCACCGATACCAAGGCCGCCTTGCTCATGGCGTAATGCAGCATCACCGGATTGGGTTTCACACTTTGTTCGGAGGCGATAAACACGACGCGTCCACTATTGCGTTCGAGCATGCCGGGCAGGAAAGCCTTGCTCATGCGCACCGCACTCATCACGTTCAACTGGAACATCGCATCCCAGTCGGCGTCTTCCAGCTCGGCCAATGGTTTGACTTCGAAATAACCGACGTTGTTGACCAATACATCGAGCTTGCCAATCGAATTAACCGCATCCACCACGCTAGCCGCGCCCTCCGCTGTGGCCATATCCGCCGCCACACCGAACACATCGCCCGACGCCCTCAAACGCTCGACCGCCGCCGCTACGCGCACCGGCGTGCGGCCATTGATGACCACACGCGCACCTTCGGCAAGCAGGCACTGCGCGATGGCGAAGCCGATGCCGGCGGTCGAGCCGGTGACCAGCGCGAGTTTTCCTTTGAGTCCGAGATCCATGCCTTGCCCCCTGTTAGAACCGCTACTGGCTAATCAACCTTGACGCCTGCCTCGCGCACCACCTTCGACCACTTCGGCACTTCTTTTTGCATGAAGGCGGCGAATTCTTCCGGCGTGTTGCCAACGACGTCGCCCCCCTCGCCTTTGAAGCGCTCCTGCACATCCGCCTGTTTGAGGATGCGCACGATATCGTCGTGCAGTTTGGTCACAATTTCTTTCGGCAATCCGGCCGGCGCCAAAACGCCATACCAGTTCACCGCTTCGTAATCCTTAACGCCGCTCTCAGCCACCGTCGGCACCGACGGCAGCGGCGCGAGACGCTTCGCACTACTCACGCCCAGCGCACGCAGCTTGCCAGCGTTGATCAAAGGCAATGCCGGCGGCATGCTGCTGCCATAGATGATGATCTGACCGCCAATCAATTCGGTGATCGCCACCGATGCGCCCTTGTAAGGAATGTGCAGCATGTCGATCTTCGCCATCGACTTCAGCATCTCCAGCGACAGATGACCAATGGTGCCATTCCCGGGCGAACCGAAGGTCACCGCCCCCGGCCTGACTTTGGCATAAGCCACCAACTCCTTCACATTCTTCGCCGGAAAAGACGGATGCGCAACAATCACGATGGGGGTCGCAATCACCTGCGTAATAGGCTGCAGATCCTTCAGCGGATCGTAGGGTAGCTTGGCGTAAAGACCCGGCGCGACGGCGATGTTCGACGCCTGCCCCAAGACCAGCGTGTAACCGTCGGCCGGCATCTTCGCGGCGATGCCCAGCCCCAGCGTGCCACCACCACCGGGCCGGTTGTCCGCCACCACCTGCACGCCCCACAGCTTCGAGAGTTCAGCGGCGATCACGCGTGAAATGAGATCCGTGCCGCCACCCGGCGGGAAGGGCACCACCCAGCGCACCGGCTTGGCGGGGTAGCCCTGCGCGATCGCGGTGGTTGCACACAACAGCAATACAGCAACGAATAGCTTTTTCATGATCGCCTCCGGTTAAATACGGAATTACTCGGTCGCGCGCGCCACACCATCGGCAATGAGTTGTTCGATAGCCGGCCCTGCATAACCCAGGGCAGACAACAACTCGCGCGTGTGCTGGCCGACCTGTGGCAGATCAATCCGCGTGCCCAGCCGGTGACCGCCGATTTCAATCGGCAGCGCCGGCACCTGGGTCTTGATGCCGTTCATCAGCGTGATGTCGTTCAAACCGCCCGAGGCTTTGAGATGCGGATCATCAAACAGGTCTTCCGGCCGCGAGATTGGCGCATACGGCAGACCGAGTTTTTCGCAACGGTCCATCAATTCCTGCTTGCTCATTTTTTTGAAAATAGCGCTGAGAATGGGAATCACCCGCGGCCGTTCGGTGACGCGCATCGGATTGGTCTTCAGCGCCGGATCATTGAACAGCTCCGCGAGGCCAAACGACTCGCAAAACACCTTCCACTGCGTATCAGTAACCACGCCAACGAACACCTGCTCGCCGTCGGCGGTGGTGAAAGTGTCATACACCGCCCACGCGCGCACGCGATCGGGCATCGGCACCACGGGTTTACCGGTCATGAAACCTTCGAGCATGTGCTGCGCCATCAGAAACACATTGTTTTCAAACAAGCCGCTTTGCACATACTGGCCTTCGCCGGTGGTTTTGCGCTGAATGATGGCGGAGAGGATGGCGATGGCGCCAAACATGCCGCCCATGACGTCGTTCACCGACGCCCCGGCGCGCAACGGCCGTTCACGCCCACCAGTCATATAGGCAAGCCCGCCCATCATCTGCACGACTTCGTCGAGCGCCGTACGATTTTCATAGGGGCCGGGCAGAAAACCCTTGTGCGAGCAATAAATGATATCGGGCTTGAGCGCCTTCACCGCCGCATAGCCAAAGCCAAGCTTATCCATCGCGCCGGGACGAAAGTTTTCACTCACCACGTCGGCGGTGGCCATTAACTTCAAAACAATCTCGCGACCGGCCGCTGATTTCAAATCAACAGCAAGACTTTTTTTATTGCGGTTGTAGGTCGGAAAAAATCCTGCGCCCGAGGCCGGCAGATGTCGCGTGTGATCGCCGTCGAGCGGTTCGATCTTGATCACTTCGGCGCCCAGATCGGCGAGCACCAGACCGCAGGTCGGCCCCATCACCATGTGCACGAATTCGAGCACCCGTACACCGTCGAGCGGCAGTTTTTGATTTTGACTCATTCAATTCCTCGAAACTCAGAAAGTTCAGCCACAGAGAAGACCGGGGGCACAGAGTAAACCCAATCCGCGCGCGCTGTGCGCCTGGTGTCAGATGTGTCTGTCACCGTCCCCTCGTGCCCACCAGGTAGATAGGGCCAGGTTGAGAGGGCGCGCTGCGGTTAGCTGCAGCCCACCCCTCACCCCTGCCCTCTACCCGCGTCGCCGGGCGAGGGCGTTTCAAAACGAGGCTAACGAGCGCAGGCGTTAATGCCTGCCGCCGCCACGTAACCATACAGCGGCTCGTCGGGTATGCCTTCGCTCAAGATCTGACGCACGGCGAGCAATTTCTCGAGATCAACACCGGTGCGAAAACCCATCGATTCGAGCATATAGACCAGGTCTTCGGTCACGATGTTGCCGCTCGCCCCCGGCGCGAACGGACACCCTCCCAAGCCGGCGAGCGAGGCGTCAAAGGTACGCACACCGATATCCAGTGCGGCGAGCACATTCGCCAGTCCAAGGCCACGCGTATTGTGGATGTGCAACCCGGCGACCTGACCAATCTCTGCCTGGACGAGTTTATAGACGCGGCGGATCTGCGCCGGGTTCGCCATGCCCGTGGTGTCGGCCAGCCCGACCTCATCGCAACCGGCCTCCATACTCGCCACCGCCAGACGCAGCACTTCACTCTCCTTCACCTCGCCCTGTATCGTGCAACCGAACACCGTCGACAGGCCCGACTCGATCTTGGGGCGTTTGTCTTTGGGCATCTCATCGCGCGCGTCGCAGATGCGGCGCACATCGTCCATCATCTGGTCCGGCGTCTTGCGCACATTGGCCAGGCTGTGTTCATGGCTCACCGACACCGGCAGCGTGATCTTCTGCGCGCCGGCCTCCATCGCACGGATCGCGCCCTTGAGATTGGGGGCCAGCACCGCCACCGTCAGATTGGGGATGGTCAACGCATGCGCAACAATTTCTGCAGCATCGACCATCTGCGGAATCAACTTCGGCGGCACAAACGAGCAGACCTCGATCTCGCGCAGCCCCGCGGCGGCCGCAGCCGTGATCCAGCGCTTCTTGAATTCGGTGGGCATGAACTGCTTGGCATTCTGCAAACCGTCGCGGGGCCCGACCTCGCTGACCAGCACATCGATGTCACTCATGGTGTTCTCCGTGGATTGATGCGGCGCACCGTGACGCATGCGCGCAACCCACAGTATTTAGGCCAAGGCGCAGGGGCTGTCAACCGTTTGCGGGATACGGCCAGTCAATAATGGTGGTCAATATGAAAGCGGCCCGGTTGAGGCCGAACGCGGGCATTACTTCGAGGTGGAAAACGCGGGCTATGCCCTCGTAGTACTTGGCGTCATCGCTGGATTATCGAGGCTGGGCCCTTTAGTCGAACATTGTGGCTCGAAAGAAACCGCAGCCTGTTCACACAGGCAGCGCCTTGTGCGACAGGAATCCCCCATTAGCCAATGCGGCCAATACAGCGCCTGTAACGTTTTTGTCACATGGAATTCATAAAATAGAGGTTTGTTAAGCTACCTCACTCAGCGATTTCATCTATGCCTATTAATTTTGAAGATTCTAACGACGAGCTCCGACACATCCGCCTCTCTGGACGCCTCGACATCCAAGGCACCGGAGAAATAGAGGCCAGGTTTGCGGCCTTGGCTGCTTCCTCCAAACGCCGGGTTGTCGTTGATCTGAGCGAGGTCAGCTTCCTCGCCTCCATCGGCATTCGGGCTATCATCACCAACGCCAAGGCACAGATGCAACGCGGTGGGCGCATGGTGTTGTTCATGGGCGAGAACGCATCGGTCGCCAAAACGATAGACGCCACCGGTATTGACACGCTGGTCCCGATGTTCTCTGCCCTGGTTGACGCTGAACGAGCCGCTACCGCGTAAAACAAACTGAATGCGATGGATTTGACTGTCCTCGATAGGTGCTTCGAACTAGAAATACATGCAGACGCCTTCGACGTGCGCGAGGCTTCTGCTTGGCTCGAAAAAACCGGCATAGAAACGAAAGTACCTGCGGATCAAATATTCCGTCTCGATATGTGCCTCAACGAGGCTTTGGCAAATATTATTGAACATGGCGGCCCGGCAGCGAAATCAAGCCCCGTCAACATTACATTTCTCCCGCATACCGACGAAGCGAGCTTGATTGTTACGGATAGTGGCAATGCCTTCAATCCGTTGGATGCAACACCGAAAGCAGTCCCCGACTCCCTCGCCGATGCCGAACCGGGTGGCCTCGGCTTGGGCTTGATAAAGACCTTTACCGACGCGGTATCTTACAAATATGACCAAGGCAGGAACTGCCTGGGATTTACTGTACGTTGGTCGTCAAGCCCCGATGACAGTCGTGCAAGTTAAGCATTACAAGCGAGGGCCGGATCGGCGGAAACAAACCACTTCTGTCGCCAAGGATCTTCGCGTCCAACCAGGCGACAGGCGTCACCCACACCTGCGTTGTCTTTCGCTCTTCCACGGTGCCGATGAAGCTGCGGTCATTGAGGCCATCGGCGAATCTGCCGTCGTTCAACTTGAAGCTAACGACGTCCTGCTGAAGCCTAACGAACCCAACGACACGGTATTCCTCGTTTTATCCGGAGAACTGGCGGCCTATCTTGACAGCAATGGCAAGCTGACAGACGCCATCAGCATCCACCCCGGCGAGTGCCTGGGTGAACTGTCCGCCATTGATGGCAAACCAGTATCCGCCCTGGTCAAGGCTTTAGTGACAGCACGTGTGCTACCACTATCGCAGGATGTGTTCTGGAACCGGCTGATGGCCGTTCCAGGCATTGCCCGTAATCTAATGGCGGTTTTAGCAACCCGCATGCGGCGGAACAATGCACTCGTGCTGGAAGGTCAGCGCCGCCAGATTGAACTCGAATACCTGCGTCAGGAACTAGAGGTTGCCCGCCAACTCCAGTTCGGCATGCTACCGATCCGCAGCCCAATGTTTCCTGAGCGTAGGGATATCGAGGTGGCGGGCATGATGGAGGCCGCTTCGGCCGTGGGCGGCGATTTGTTCGATGCCTTCTTCGTCGATTCAAACCGATTATTTTTTTGCATCGGTGACGTTTCTGGACACGGCATCCCTGCAGCGATGTTTATGGCGCGTGCGATTAGCCTCATGCGCCTGGCGGCGTTTTCCTTGCCTGACCCCGCCGTATTGCTGGCCAAGGTCAACGATCAGTTATGTGCCGGCAATGATGCCAATATGTTCATCACCCTCTTCTGCGGTTTTATTGAAGTCGACAGCGGGCGCATTAATTACTCCAATGCCGGCCATTTGGCCCCGATCATTTTCTCGAATGGCGAGTCGCGTCAAATACCGCTACCCAAGGGCATGGTCATCGGGGTGATGCAAGGCATCCATTACCAACGATACGAAACCACCCTGGATCAGAACGATGTCCTGCTTTGCTTCACTGATGGTGTGACTGAGTCGCAAACGCCAGCTGAAGAAGAATATTCCGAACCCCGGCTGACGGACATTCTTGCGGCGCACTCGAACCTGCCACTGGATGACATTCTGCAAAGAATTCGTTTAGATGTCGCACAATTCACAACCACCCACGAATTGG
>CAMDSO010000031.1 GCA_945906935.1 Bordetella parapertussis | reverse complement strand
GATTCTGACTTTGTGGTTATGGCCCGCACTGATGCGCTGGCTGTCGAAGGCATGCAGGCGGCGATCGATCGCGCCTGCGCCTGTGTCGAGGCCGGTGCCGACATGATTTTCCCGGAAGCGATGACCGAGCTGTCGATGTACAAGAAATTCGCCGACGCGGTAAAAGTGCCCATCCTCGCCAACATCACCGAGTTTGGTGCCACCCCCTTGTTCACCCTCGAAGAATTGAAGGGTGCGGATGTGGCGATGGCGCTCTATCCGCTCTCAGCATTCCGCGCCATGAACGCCGCCGCGCTGAACGTCTACCAGTCGATCCGCAAGGATGGCACGCAGCAGAATGTGCTCAATACCATGCAGTCGCGTAACGATCTCTATGATTACCTCGGCTACCACGCTTACGAGCAAAAGCTCGACGGCCTGTTTGCCAAGGGCAAGCAGAAATAAGCCGGATGTCCGTAGCAACTGACAGTCAGCGGGTGGCGGCCGGCGCCATTGCCGGCCTGCTGGCGTTGGCGCGCGCTTTCCCGCAGCGTTTGCAGGCGCAACGCGAGCACCGCTGGTTGCAGTTGCGGCGCGAGGCCGCACCGGCCGATGTGCAGGCGCAGACGGTGTTGTTGATCGGTGTCGGCGCGGTGGGGGCGGCGGTGGCGCATTTTGCGCAGGCTCTCGATATGCGCGTGATTGGCGTGCGGCGCTCGTCGTCGGCGGTCGCTGCGGTTGATGAAATTCATGGTGTGGAAGCGTTGCCCGCTTTGCTGCCACGTGCCGACTGGGTGGTGCTGGCTTGCCCGCTGACGCTACAGACACAGCATTTGCTGGATGCCGCGGCGTTGGCATGTTTGCGGCGTGGCGCCGGTATCATCAACGTGATTCACCCGGATCTCGTTGATGAGGGCGCATTGCTGGCGGCATTGCAGAGCGGTCAGGTCGGTAGCGCCTACCTTGATGGTGCTGATGGTGTGCCATTACCGGCCGCCTCGCTCTTGCGCGCCCAGCCTGGCGTGATGGTGGGCGGTAGCGCGTCGTTTTAGGCGAAACGTCGCGCAAAGCGCCGGATTGAGGCCCCCGGGGCTATAATAGGAACTCACCCAGGGTCCGGATTTTATGGAGTTATTTGCCTTTGGTATCAACCACCATACCGCGCCGCTGTCGCTGCGCGAGCAGGTGGTATTCAGCGCCGAAAACATGGTGCGGGCTTTGCGCGACCTGGTCGAACGCAACCCGGTCAAAGAGGCGGCCATTGTCTCGACCTGCAACCGCACCGAAATCTACTGTAATACCGCCGAACCACGGCAGGCCATGCAGTGGCTGGCCAATTTTCACCAGCTCAAGGTCGACAACCTCGAACCGCATCTGTATCAGCTGCCGCAGGAACTCGCGGTCAAGCACGCCTTTCGGGTTGCCAGCGGGCTCGACTCGATGGTGCTTGGCGAGCCGCAGATTTTGGGCCAGTTCAAGAGCGCGGTGCGCGCCGCCGAATCGGCCGGTACGCTCGGACTGCTGCTCAACAAGCTTTTTCAGCGTACCTTTTCGGTGGCCAAGGTGGTGCGCTCGGAGACCGACATCGGTGCCAGCACGGTGTCGATGGCCTCGGCGGCGGTAAAGCTGGCCGAGCGGATTTATCCGACAATCGCCGATCAAAGCGTGCTTTTCATCGGTGCCGGCGAGATGATTGAATTGTGCGCGACGCATTTTTCCGCACAGCGTCCCAAACACACTACCTTCGCCAACCGCACGCTCGAACGGGCGCAGGCGCTGGCCGATCGTTTCCGCGGCCGCACCATCACCTTCACCGAACTGCCCTCACAGCTGGCCGCACACGACATCATCGTCACCTGCACCGCCAGCACGCTGCCGATCATCGGCAAGGGGCTGATCGAGAGCGCCCTGCGTACGCGCAAACGGCGCCCCATTCTGATCATTGATCTGGCGGTGCCACGCGATGTGGAGTCTGAGGTTGAGACGCTCGATGATGTGTTTCTGTATTCCGTTGATGATCTGGGTCGGCTTGCGCGCGAAGGCCTTGATATGCGGCAGGCGGCGGTGGCGCAGGCCGAGGCGATCATTGAAACCCAGGTCGGTGATTTCATGCAGTGGCTGGACAACCGGCAACTGGTGCCGACCATCCGTGCGTTGCGCGACGACGCCGAGCAGGTGCGCCGGCACGAACTCGAGCGCGCCCTGCAGCGCCTGGCACATGGCGACGATGCGGCGGTGGTGATCGACCAACTCAGTCACGCGCTGACCAATAAATTTTTGCATGCGCCGACGCATGCACTCAACCACGCGAGCGAGGAAGACCGCGAGCAGCTGGTGACCGTGCTGCGCCGCTTGCACCAACTGAAACATGCCGAATGAAACAAAGCATCGCCGCCAAACTCACGCAACTGACCATCCGGCTCGAAGAACTCAACCAGCTGCTTAGTTCTGAAGAGGCCACCGCCAACCTCGACAATTACCGCAAACTCAATCGCGAGCACGCCGAGATCGAGCCGGTCGTCGCGCTCTACAAAGCCTATGCCCAGGGCGAGGAAGATATCGCCGCCGCCGAGGAAATGGCGGCCGACCCTGCGATGCGCGAGTTTGCCGAGGCCGAGATCAGCGAAACACGCGAGCGTCTGGCCGGTCTCGAAAAGCAGCTGCAGACCGAGTTGCTGCCGAAAGATCCCAACGACGAGCGGAATATTTTTCTGGAAATTCGCGCCGGCACTGGCGGCGACGAGTCGGCGTTGTTTTCAGCCGATCTGTTCCGCATGTATACGCGCTACGCCGAACGCCAGCGCTGGCAGGTCGAGATCATGTCGCAAAGCCAGAGCGAACTCGGTGGCTACAAGGAAGTGATCGCGCGCATTGCCGGGCAGGGCGCGTATTCGAAACTGAAGTTCGAATCCGGCGGACACCGCGTGCAGCGTGTACCGACGACGGAAACGCAGGGTCGTATTCATACCTCGGCCTGTACGGTGGCGGTATTGCCCGAAGTCGATGCAGTGGCCGATGTGGTGTTGAACCCGGCCGAGATGCGCATCGACACCTTTCGCGCCTCGGGGGCCGGTGGCCAGCACATCAACAAAACCGATTCGGCGATCCGCATCACGCATTTGCCGACCGGCATCGTGGTTGAGTGTCAGGACGATCGCTCACAGCACAAGAACAAGGCGCGTGCGCTGGCGGTGCTCGCCGCCCGCATCAAGGATCAGCAGGTGCGCGCGCAAAATCAGAAAACCGCCGCCGAGCGTAAGTCGCTGATCGGCAGTGGCGACCGCTCCGAGCGCATCCGCACCTACAATTTTCCGCAAGGCCGGATCACCGACCACCGCATCAATCTGACCCTCTACAAGATCGCCGCCATCATGGATGGTGATCTGGATGAACTCACCGGTGCGCTTTCCGCCGAACATCAGGCCGAATTGCTGGCCGCGCTCGGCGAGGACACTGCGGCGTGAAAGCCGGCCGGCGGGGTTGCCGGCGCCTCGCGTGACCCTTACGGTTGCGCAGGCGCTCAACGGCGCCGCGCTCGATGCGGTCGATGCCCGCGTGTTGTTGCGGCATGCTTTGGGCGTGGAGGCGGCGTGGCTGGTGGCGCACGATCGTGATGCACTGACTCCTGCACAACTCGAACGCTACGCCGCCCTGGTGGCGCGGCGCCGCACTGGCGAACCGGTGGCGTATCTAATGGGCGAACGTGAATTTTTTGGTTTGCCGTTGTCGATAACGCCTGCCGTCTTGATCCCACGACCTGAGACCGAGCTGCTGGTGGAATGGGCGCTGGAAACGATTGGTGCAGAAGCACGCGCACACTTTTTGGATCTCGGAACGGGCAGTGGCTGTATTGCGATTGCACTTGCGCACGCGCGGCCAGAGGCGCGGGGAATGGCGGTCGATTGCAGTGGCGACGCGTTGGCGGTGGCGAACGCGAATGCGCAACGATGTCTGAATGTCGCCGCCAGCATCAATACCGACAGCGTGGCCAACCTGTCGTTTTTGCAAAGTGATTGGTTCTCTGCAATTGGCGACCGTCGCTTTGATCTGATTGTGTCCAACCCGCCCTACATCGCGGCAGGGGACGCGCACCTGGCGCAAGGTGATTTGCGTTTTGAGCCGGTCGGCGCGTTGGCTTCAGGGTTTGATGGTCTCGACGCCATCAGGCAGATCGTTGCCGCGGCGCCACGGTATCTGCAGCCCGGTGGCTGGCTGGCCTTTGAACATGGCTATGATCAGGCCCAGGCTTGCCGGACGCTGCTGCAGACCGCCGGCTTCACACAGATTTTTTCGCGCACGGATCTCGCCGGGATTGAACGGATCAGCGGTGGCCGTCTTGACGGCGGCGGGCACAGAAGTTAGAATACCGTATCAATTTTGTCGGGTATTAATTTTTCGAATATTGGAGCCAGTATGAGCACGCAAGATCTCATCAAAGAACAGGTCACCAAGAACAAGGTTGTTCTTTACATGAAGGGCACACCGGATTTTCCGCAGTGCGGTTTTTCCGCCAACACAATCGGCATTTTGAAAGAGTGCGGCGTGACGGAGTTGTTTACCGTCAACGTGTTGGAGAACCCGGATATCCGTCAGGGCATCAAGCAATACGCCAACTGGCCGACTATTCCCCAACTTTACGTGAATGGTGAATTTATCGGCGGCTCGGACATTATCACCGAGATGTTTCAAAACGGTGAGTTGCAGACGCTGCTGAAGTAAGCACCGCCTGCGTAGGACAAAAAGGCGCTGCGGCGTCTTTTTGTTTGGGTGATGCGCCAGACACAATAATTTTTATACTGCCAATGTCTCAGTGCACTGCGCTGAGATAAATGTATTGCGCCAGCAGTGCAAAGGCGATCACCAGCAGGGCACGCTTGACCCAACGCCGGTAGGTTTCGGCGTCGATGCGATGACGGATGCGCGCCCCCGCAAACACCCCCGTAATAGCGCAGGCGATCAGTGGCAACGTTGCCACCCACTGCGTCATGCTGACGCCGCCGTGCAGGGTCAAGACCGTAAATTGTGTGATCTTGCCGATGAAAAAACAGATTTGCAACGCCGGCACCAGTAGCGCGGGGCCGAGCCCGAGGGCCAGGTAATAGATGATCAGAGGCGGTGCCGCGACATTCGCTGTGCCCTCGAATAAACCCGCGGCCGCCCCCGCCAGCGGTGCAAACGCACGTTCATGGTGCCGGATTAACGGCCAATCACCGCGTGAAATCCGGTCTAGATTGAGATAGACCAGAATGATGGCCACGAGCAGTAACTGATAAGGAAAGTTGGGTGCGCCAACGAATATCCAGGTACCGGCCAGGGCGCCGGCGAAAGCATAGAAGGGCATCAACCAGAAGCGTTTGAACACTGGCTTCAGCGAGCCGCAGGTGAACAAGGTCACCACGATTGTTGAAAGTGTTGGCAGCAATATCGTGATAATGGCGGTACGCATATCCGTCACCATCGCCACCATCGGTGTGGCGAGAAATGGAAAACCGAAACCGAGTGTGCCTTGCACGAAGCCCGAGAGTGTGACCGCAAGCACGATCCAGAGGATGACCTCCAGCGTAATGGTTTCGAAGCCGAACATCCGCCTGCCGTCCTTTCGCCGATCCGCGACAACCGGCCGGTATTGATCCCAAAAGTATCTTTACCTGCGTCGGCGCCCACCAGGGTTTGGTATGCCGAATCAGCACCCCGCAACCCGCTATTCAGTCTTTTTTGTTGAGTGCCATGCGCGCGACTTCAGCGATATGTAAGGCCCGGCGGTCTCCGGTTTGCGCAATTTGTTCGCGGCAGCTGTAGCCGTTGGTGATGATGAGCGTGTCGGCGGCTACCGCACGCACCGCCGGCAGCAGACCACCCTTCTCGCCGGCACTGATCGAAACCTCGTAATGCTCGGGTTTAAAACCAAATGAACCGGCCATGCCGCAACACCCCGAATCGAGCATTTTGAAATCGACGCCGATTTTTTTCAGGAGACGGCTTTCGCCCGTCATACTGAATAGTGATTTCTGGTGGCAGTGTCCGTGCACAATCGCTTTAACCTGCAGAGCGCGCGGTTGCCATTGCTCGCGGGTCAGCAGGAAGTCGCTGAACAACACCGCCTGCTTCGACAGTCTCGCGGCGGCTGGATGATCCGGAAAGAAATTCAGCAACTCGTCCTTGAAGGTACCGAGGCAGGCTGGCTCGAGGCCGATCAGCGGCGTGCCGGCGGTGATCTCGTCGGCGAGTGCTACCAGAATTTCATTTAACTGTTCTTTGGCGCGGTCGAGCAGGCCGAAATCATAGAGCGGGCGGCCGCAACACAGACCGCGTTGCGGGATCATGACTTCACAGCCTGCAGCTTCCAGTACTTCCACCGCGGCGATCGCAACCGACGGGTTGAAATGATTGCTGAAGGTGTCGACCCACAGGATCACGCGATCGCCTCCGCGCAGTCCGTCGCGTTTCAGTGCGCGTGCTTCAAACCATCGCCGGAAAGTTTGTGTCGCGAAGGCCGGCATCGTACGCTGCGGCGCCACACCAGCGAGTTTTTTCGCCAACGTATTCAGCAGCGGTGTTTGCGTAAAAAAATTCGCTACGCGCGGCGCGTGCTCGGCGAGTTGCGCCCATTTCTGGATCAGCCCCATGCTGAACGCCTGGCGTGGCCGCGGCTTGTCTTCGTAATAGTGCGAGAGAAATTCCGCTTTGTAGCTGGCCAGATCGGTGTGCGTCGGACAGTCACTGCGGCAGCCTTTGCAGGCGAAGCAAAGGTCGAGCGCTTCGCGCACCGCATCGCTTTTCCATGCCTCGGTAATCACTTCGCCGCGCAGCATTTCCTGCAAGAGGCGCGCGCGGCCGCGCGTTGAATTGCGTTCTTCGCCAGTGGCACGGTAACTCGGGCACATTGTGCCGCCGGCTTGCGCGCGGCATTTGCCCATGCCGACGCAGCGCTCCAACGCACGAGTAAAGCCCGTGCCCTCAGCGGCCTTGAAAGTAAATCGTGTTGCCGGCTGCGCCGGCTTGTAGTCGGGGCCCAGGCGCAGGTTTTCATCGATGCGGTAGGCGTCGATGACCTTGCCCGGATTCATGCGGCCGCGCGGATCCCAGATCGCCTTGAATTCGCGGAAGGCCTGCATCAGTTCCTTGCCGTACATGATCGGCAGAAACTCGGCCTTGGCCTGACCGTCACCGTGTTCGCCCGACAGCGAGCCGCCGTATTTGACGACGAGTTCGGAGGCGCTGCGAATAAATTCGCGCCACTTGGCAATGCCCTCGTGACTGCGCAGATCAAAGGTAATGCGCGCATGGATGCAGCCGTCGCCGAAGTGGCCATAGAGCGAGGTTTGATAGCCGTAGCCGTCGACCAGCGCCTGAAACTCGCGCAGATACTGGCCAAGGCGCAGGGGGTCCACCGCCGCGTCTTCCCAGCCGACATTCGGATCTGTGCCGTGACCTTCAAGCGCCAGCGCGGTGGCGGAGGCGCCGGTTTCGCGGATGTTCCAGATGGGTTCTTGTTCAGCGGGATCAACCACCAGCCAGTGGCTGGGGGCATCGGCGCGGCCGGCGTAATGAGCAACCAGCGCTTGCGCTTGCGCGACCGCGGCGTCCACCGTGTCGGCGCCGAATTCAATCATGATCCACGCTTTGCCCGCCGGCAGTTTGGCGATATCCGTGGCTTTGAGACCGCGCTCTTGCAGGCCGCCGATGATGCGGTAATCGAGACCCTCGGTGGCGATCGGGCCAAAAGGCAGGATTTCCGGCACCGCGTCGCCAGCGCTGTAAATGTCCGGATAACCGAGCACCAGCATCACGCGTTTGCCCGGGCTGTGTACGAGTTTTGTTTTTGCCTGCAGCGTCAGCGCGCACGTGCCTTCGGTGCCGACTAGCGCGCGCGCAACGTTGAAACCGTTTTCAGGCAGCAGTTGATCGAGGTTGTAACCGGAGACGCGGCGTTTAAGTTTCGGGTAGCGCGTACGCACGAGCTCGGCGTATTTGTCGCGCAGCTGCTTTAACCCGGCGTAGATTTCACCGCGTCGTCCACCGGCGGCGATGATCGCTGTCAGTTCCTCATCCGAAGTCGGACCGACCCACATGCGCAGGCCGTCGTAGGTCAGGATTTCCAGCGCTTCGATATTTTCGACAGTTTTGCCCGCCATCACCGAGTGCGCGCCACAGGAGTTGTTGCCGATCATGCCGCCGAGTGTGCAGCGGCTGTGGGTTGCCGGGTCGGGGCCGAAAGTCAGGCCGTGTACTTCGGCTGCATCGCGCAGCGCGTCGCAAACAACGCCGGGTTCGACACGCGCGGTCTGCGCCTGCGCATCGACCTCAAGCACATGGTTCATGTATTTCGAGGTATCAATAACAACGGCGACGTTGACGCACTGGCCGTTCTGAGAAGTGCCGCCGCCGCGCATTAGTAAGGGCACATCAAAACTGCGGCAGATATCGAGCGCGGCGACGATGTCGTCGACGTGGCGCGGCAGCACCACACCAATCGGTACCTGACGGTAGTTGGAGGCGTCACTTGCATAGAGCGCGCGGCTACCGGAATCGAAGCGCACTTCGCCGGCCAGCCGTGCTTTGAGCTGGCGTTCCAGTGCGGCAAGGTCTGCGGTGATGGGCGCGTGCAGATGGGCGCGCGAGGCGGGGGCATTCATGCCGATATTCTAACCGCAGCGATAGCGCGGGTTCGCGCGCACTTTCAAGGCGGCGTTTGTCAGTGCGCAGTGATTGCAATACGATACTCGCGAGCGCGTGGCGGATCTTCCGCCATCCTTGGGGGACTGACATGAGTGAGATGAATCCGTATCAACCGCCGGTGTCGGTTGAAAATGCCGCAGGCGGCTTTGATGCAAACGGCAGACTTTTGGACGCCGGACATGGCTGGGGCTGGATCGCCTCGGCGTTTGCGCTGTTCATGAAGTGGCCGTTGATGTGGGTGTTGTTGTTCATCGTTTATTTTGTCTGCAATGTGGCACTCAGTATGATTCCATTGCTTGGCGGTATTGCCACGATGTTGTTGTTTCCGGTTTTTGGCGCAGGTTTTATGCAGGCTTGCCGCAGCGCTGAAGACGGCGAGGAAATCAGCGTGGCGCAACTCTTCTCCGGCTTCAAGAGCCACACTAATGACCTGATGCTGGTTGGTCTTTTTGCCTGCTTGCCTCTGGTGATTGTGCTGGCCGGCCTTTTGGTCGCGGGTGGCGCCGGCATTTTTGGCGCACTGTTCGGCGGTGGTACGCAGGCGTTGTTGGCGCTCGGGGTGACGTTTCTGCTGGTGTTGTTACTGGCACTGGTGGTCAGCGTGCCGGTGTATATGGCGCTGTGGTTCGCGGCCCCACTGGTGATGTTTGATGGGCTCAAGCCCGCCGCCGCATTGAAGGCCAGTTTTTCCGCCAGCCTGAAAAACTGGGCGGCGTTTACCCTCTACGGTCTTATTTTGATCGTGTTGTTTGTGGCCGCGGCAATCCCGTTTTTGCTCGGGTTGCTGGTGATGGTGCCGGTGGCGATGATTTCCTGTTACACCGCCTACCGCGAGATTTTCTTTAGCAAGTAGCCTGCCGGCGTGCCGCTTAGTTGACGGTTTTGCGCGCCTTGGCGATTGCCGCTTTGACGCGGGCCGGTGCGGTGCCGCCGATATGGCTGCGTGATTCGAGCGAGCCTTCCAGCGTGAGGGCGGCGAACACGTCGTTTTTGACCAGCGCTGAAAACTGTTGCAGCTCTTCGAGCTTGAGGTCGGCCAGATCACAATGGCGGCCGTCGGCGAATTTGACCGCCTGCGCGACTGCTTCGTGCGCCTCGCGAAAGGGCAGGCCTTTCTTAACCAGGTAGTCCGCCAGATCGGTGGCCGTGGCAAAACCCTCAAGGGCGGCCCTGCGCATGGCTGCTACGTTGACCTTGATGCCGCCGACCATGTCGGCAAACACGCGCAGGCTCGCAGTCAGGGTGTCGACGGTGTCGAACAGCGGCTCCTTGTCTTCCTGGTTGTCCTTGTTATAAGCCAGCGGCTGGCCTTTCATCAGTGTTAACAAGGCCACCAGATGCCCGTTGACGCGGCCGGTTTTGCCGCGGATGAGTTCGGGCACATCAGGATTTTTTTTCTGCGGCATGATCGACGAACCAGTACAAAAACGGTCGGCCAGATCGACGAACGCAAAACGCGGATTCATCCAGATGATCAGCTCTTCGCAAAAACGCGACAGATGGGTCATGGTCAGCGCGGCAGCACTGCAGAATTCAATGGCGAAGTCGCGATCGGAAACAGCATCGAGGGAATTTTCGCAGACCCCGTCGAAGCCGAGTTCCTTGGCCACCATCTGGCGGTTGATTGGGAACGAGGTGCCCGCCAGCGCCGCCGAGCCGAGCGGCAGACGGTTGACGCGTTTGCGGCAATCGCCCATGCGCTGCGCATCGCGTGCCAGCATTTCGAAATAGGCCATCAAATGATGGGCGTAGGAAACCGGTTGTGCGACTTGCATGTGGGTGAAGCCCGGCATGATGGTGTTGGTGTGCTGGGATGCCAGCTCGATCAGCGCGCGTTGTACTGACTGCAGGAGTTCGATGATGTCGTCGATTGAGGCACGCAAATACAACCTCACATCGGTGGCGACCTGATCGTTGCGCGAGCGCGCGGTATGCAGCCGCTTGCCGGCATCACCGACTAATGCGGTGAGCCGCTTTTCGATATTCAGATGTACATCTTCAGCGTCGAGCGACCATTCGAAGACGCCAGCGCGGATTTCGCTACGGATTTGCGTCAGACCGCTTTCAATCGCGGCCAGGTCTTCTTTGCCCAGAATGTTGCAGGCGGCCAGCATGCGCGCGTGTGCAAGCGAACCGTCGATATCAAATTCAGCCAGCCGGCGGTCGAAATCAACCGAGGCGGTGAAACGTTTGACGAGTTCGGAAACCGGTTCGCTGAATCGTCCCGACCACAGCGCCGGATTTTTTGCTTTCTCTTGCGCCACGTGTTGCACTCTCACATAATCAAACGATGAGTATAAATCAAAACGCCAATGCGGTCGCCCTGCCGAACTTCCGCAACCTTGGCATTTTGCTGCGCATACTACTGATCGTCGATGGCATCAGTCTCGCCGCGGCGCTCTTGCAAACCAGCGAGCCATTGCCACTGGCTGAGGTCTTGATCGAGATGTCGGCACAGGTGCAGCCGGTCCTGCTCTTGAGCCTGCTGGTGCTGGCGGCGCTGGGCAATGTATTGCGGCGCCTGCCTTACGCCGGCGGGATTGTTGCTTGGCTCGCCATTGAGCTAGGCGTGGTCACACTGATCTATTTTCTCGGCCATCGCTTTTTCAACGCGGGCGGTGCGCTCGAGCGCTATTACCTGTTCACGCTGCTCGTCACCGGTGTGCTCATTGGTTACTTCGACTTGCGCGGACGGGCATTGTCGCCGGCGCTCACCGAGGCCCGTTTGCAGGCTTTGCAGGCGCGCATACGCCCGCATTTCCTGCTCAATAGCATCAATGCCGTATTGAGCCTGATGCGGCATGATCCGCGCCGCGCCGAGCAGGTACTTGAGGATCTCGCGGAGTTGTTCCGCGCGTTGATGGGCGACAACCGCCAGCTCACACCGTTTACCCAGGAAATCGAGCTGGCCCGGCAATACCTGAATATTGAACAGTTGCGTCTTGGCGAGCGCCTGCAGGTGGCGTGGGAGATCGACGATTTTCCCGGCGACGCGCTGCTGCCGCCGATGGTGCTGCAGCCGCTCCTCGAGAACGCGGTTTATCATGGCATCGAGCCGCGTGTCGAGCCGGGCCTAATCACTATACGGTTGCGTCGCGAGGGTGACCGCATACGGGTGGTGTTGCGTAATCCTTATCGCGCCGAAAGCCATCATCGCAGCGGTAATCGCATGGCGCTAGCCAATATTCGCGAACGACTGGCCCTGCATTTTGACGCTGAAGCCGGGATCAAGACGACCGCTGCCGACGGTGCGTATGAGGTGCAAATCGTGATGCCTTATGTGAAAGAAAAGCCGTGACCGGGGCGCGTCCGCTACGCGTTATGGTGATCGACGACGAGGTGCCGGCGCGCAACCGGCTGCGCGATTTGCTAGGTGACTGCGCGTTGAAAATGCCGCTCGAAATCGCCGGCGAGGCCGATAACGGCCGACGCGCGCTCGATTTGTTGCCGTCTTGTAATGCCGACGTCGTGCTGCTCGACATTCGTATGCCGGATATGGACGGCATTGAAGTGGCGCAGCATCTGCAGAAGCTGGATATGCCACCGGCGGTGATTTTTACCACGGCCTACGATGCCTATGCCTTGAAAGCGTTCGAGGTTCATGCGATCGATTATTTGCTCAAGCCGATTCGCGTGGCGCGCCTGCTCGATGCGCTTTCACGTGCGCGGGCCATTGCACCGCTGAGGCCCGAGGTCTTGGATGAAATCCGGCGCGAAGGGCGCTCTCACCTGTCGCTCAATGAGCGCGGGCGTATCCATCTCATTCCGCTGGGCGAGGTTTTATTTCTTAAGGCCGAACTCAAATACGTTACGGTGCGCACCGCCGAGCGTGAGTTTCTGCTCGAAGAGTCGCTGGCGAAACTCGAACAGGAATTCCTCGGTCGTTTTGTGCGCATACACCGCAATTGCCTGGTCGCCAAGGATGCGATTCGCGGCTTCGAGCGCGCCTCTGCGGTGGACGCCGATGGCGAGAGCGACGGCGGCTGGGCGGTGGTTCTCAATCAGGTCAGCGAGAAGTTGCCGGTAAGCCGGCGCCAGCAGCACATCGTGCGTGAATTCGGCAGGATCTTGTGACCCGGCTCGCGCTGTGTGCGCTGTTGGTCTTGCTGGCCCCCCAGGTGGTCGCAGCCGATACGCTCGGCGCTTTGCTGGATATTCGGCTCGGCGCGAGTTTTGCCAGGCTCGAGCGCGACCTCGACTTTCGCGATATCAGCGCCTCGCTGGCGCACATGAGTGGCGATAAACCCGACCTTGGTCGTCGCGGCTACGGTTGCATGCGACGCGAGGATGCACAGGCTGATATCGCTTGTGTTTCCCACGATGAAAAAATCGATGGCGTGGCGCTGCGCGAAGTCCGGCTGCATTTTTTGCATGGCCGTCTCTATCAATTTTCGATGAGTGCGGAGGTGCAGTTCTACGATCTCGTGGTGGCTCACCTGCGTGTGCGTAATGGTGCGCCGCTGGCGGTGCCGGTCGGCGAGGCGCTGCGCTGGAAGGACGAGGCGGCGCAGATTGCCGCTTACCGTGGCAAGGACTTGATCTTTGTCAATTTTGAAATGGCGTCCTATGCCGAGGCGGTCAAACGCAAGCGGGAGGGGGCGGTTTTTGAATGTTATTGATTCGTCATGGTCATCGCCGATGGTGGCGGATACCCGCATGCTAAACTTTGCCGCTCTGCTGGCGCCGCGCTTTCTGCGCTGATATTGTCGATTTTTATGACTGATCGTGAACCCCGCGTGAACCCAAATTCCCTCCTACAGGACGTTGTGCCGCCCACGCGGCTGGTGATTGCCTCGCGCGAAAGTGCGCTCGCCCTGTGGCAGGCGCGCCACGTGCAGGCGCGGCTTTCAGCGCTCTTTCCGCACTGTGCCGTCAGCATCCTGGGCATGACGACCAAGGGTGACCGCATACTCGACAAGGCCCTCGACAAGATCGGTGGCAAGGGTTTGTTTGTCAAAGAACTCGAAGATGCATTGGTCGAAGGCCGCGCTGATCTCGCCGTGCATTCGATGAAAGACGTGCCGATGGTGCTGCCCGAGGGTTTTGTCATGGCCGCCATCAGCGAACGTGAGGATCCGCGTGATGCGCTGGTGTCCAATCGTTATTCCAGTCTGGATGCGTTACCAGCCGGCAGTGTCGTCGGTACCTCCAGCCAGCGGCGCGAAAGCCAGTTGCGTGGGCGCTATCCGCATCTGGTGGTCGAGCCGCTGCGCGGCAATTTGCAGACGCGGCTGAAAAAACTCGACGATGGCGGATATGCCGCGATTATTCTTGCTGCCGCGGGCCTCAAGCGCCTCGGTCTAGCCGAGCGTATCGCCGCCGTGATGCCGCCGGAACAAAGTCTGCCGGCGCCGGGGCAGGGCGCGTTGGGGATCGAAATTTGCGCTGACCGTACCGATTTGCTGGCGCTGTTTGGCGTCTTGAATCACGAGGCCACCGCGGCGTGTGTGCGCGCCGAGCGGGCCTTGAGCCGCGCGCTCTCCGGCAGCTGCCAGTTGCCGCTGGGTGCCTATGCGCAGAACGAGGGCGGCAATCTGCGTTTACGTGCTTTTGTGGCACAGCGCGATGGTTCGCAGATCGTGCGCGACGAATTAACCGGGGATGCCGCTGATCCGGAGGCGCTGGGCAGCGAGCTGGCGCGCCGTTTGTTGACGCAGGGCGCCGCGGAGATATTGGCCGCAATCGGTGCATGATGGCGACCGGGAGCGCACCGCTCGCGGATAAAGGCGTGGTGATCACACGCCCCTTGCAGCAGACCGAACGCTTGAGCGCGGCGCTGGTTACCGCCGGTGCGCGCGTCATACTTTTTCCGACGATCGAAATTTTGCCACCGGCCGATCCTGCGGCGCTGGACGCCGTCGTCGACCGGCTGGACAGCTACGACAGCGCGGTTTTTATCAGCCCGAATGCCGCGCGTGCGGCTCTGATCGCCATTAAGGCGCGCCGCATCTGGCCGGGCGCTTTGCAGGCAGCGACCATCGGGCGCGGTGGCGAGCGCGAACTTGCGCGTCACGGTGTCACGGACGTCGTTGCGCCGGCACGGTTCGACAGCGAGGGCCTGTTGGCAATGCCGGCGATGCAGTCGGTTGCCGGCAAAAGGGTGGTCATTTTTCGTGGTGACGGTGGACGTGAATTGCTCGGTGACACCTTGCGTGAGCGCGGTGCGGTGGTTGAATACGTGGCGTGTTATCGGCGCGCCCTGCCGCAGGCGGACCCCGCTCCTGTGCTGGCGGCATGGCGCGAGGGACGGATTGATGCCGTGACGGTGACCAGCAGCGAAGGGCTGCACAATCTGTTTACGCTGCTGGGTGCGGCCGGTCGCGAATATGTGTTGAGTTCGCCGTTGTTTGTGCCGCATGCGCGGATTGAGGCCGCCGCGCGTGATGTGGGTTGCCGGCAGGTTAGCCTGACCGCGCAGGGCGACGAGGGCTTGCTCGCCGGGCTCTCCGGCTGGTTTGCGGGGGGGTCTTAGCATGACAAACGTCGACAACTGTTTACACCGCGACGGCCACTGTTTACAGTCGCTGCCATGAATACGAATACACCTGATTCCAACGAGCCGCGACCACTGGACAAAGGCACGCCTTCCAGTGCAGCCCCGCGACGACGCGTAATTCAGCCGGCGGTCGTGATTGCCGCGGCGGCGATATTGCTGCTGGCCGTGCAGTGGTATGACAACCACCAGCAGATGAAAATCCTGCAGGCGGAGCTGGGGCACCGGCTGGCGGCAGTTGATGTCGAGAGCCGCAGCGCGACCGAGCAGGCACGCGATACGACACGCGACGCCCAGACCCGCTATGAGCAGCTCGACGCTCGTCAGCAGGAAATGCAGAAGCAACAGGCGGCACTTGAAGGCCTCTATCAGGATCTGGCGCGCAGTCGCGATGACGCCTTGCTGGCTGACCTCGAGCAGATGTTGCTGTCGGCCAATCAGCAGATTCAATTTGGCGGCAATCTGCGCGCCGCCCTGATCACCGCGCAATCCGTTGATGCGCGGCTGGCACGACTTGATCGCCCGCCGCTGGTGGCGTTGCGCAGCGTACTCGCGCGTGACATTGAGCGCCTCAAGCAGGCGCCGCGTGCCGATACCGTGGCTATCGCGGCGCGTCTCGACGAGCTGGCCGTCAGCATTGACAGCCTGACTTTGTTGATCGAGGCACGGCCTTCCGAGTCGCCGGCAGCGCGCAAGAACGCGCCGCCGCCGGAGGCCAATCCGTGGCTGCGCTTTGCGCGTGAATTCTGGCAAGACGTCAGGGAGTTAGTACGGATCGAAAAAATCGACAACGCCGACGTCGCGCCGCTGAGTGTCGGGCAGGCGTATTTTCTGCGCGAGAATCTGCGTTTGCGCCTGCTCGGTGCGCGCGTCGCGCTGCTGGCACATCACGAGAAGAGTTACGCCGCCGACCTCAAGGCCGCCGGTGACTGGCTGGCGCGTTATTTCGATGTGCGCCGCGAGGCGGTCGCCGCTGCGGTGACGGCGTTGCGCCAGTTGCACGACAATGCCGCCAACCTGCAACCACCTGATGTGACGGCGAGTCTCGACGCAGTGCGCAATCTGCGCGCCGCCGCCGAACGGCGCTGAGTCCGCTTATGCGCTGGCTGTTCTGGATTCTTGGTCTGTTCGCGCTGGCGGTGGCGCTAGCGCTGGCCTTGCGGTTTAACACCGGTTACGTTCTGGTGGTATCACCGCCCTATCGTGCCGAGCTGTCGTTAAACGTATTTATATTCGGTAGCGTGGCGGCGATCGGCCTCGGCTATCTGGTGCTGCGATTTGTGCTCGGCGCGATCGAGTTGCCGGCTCGCGTGCGGGAGTATCGTGCACGCCGCCAGCGTGACAATTCGCGCACCGCCTTGCTTGATGCGCTGCGGGCGTTTTTCGAGGGCCGTTATGGACGCGCTGAAAAGGCTGCCGCGGCGGTGATTGAGTCGGGCGAAATGCCGGCACTCGGTGCGGTGCTGGCGGCGCGTGCCGCGCATGCGCTGCGGCGTTACGATCAGCGCGATGAATATCTCGATCGCGCCAGAGAGCGCGCGCCGGAGGATGTCGTCATGCGCGTCATCGCCGAAGCCGAGCTGTTGCTCGAGCAGCGCCGTTTTCAGGAAGCTTTGTTCGCCCTGAAGGTGCTGCCAGAAAAGCATACCGCCGGATTGCGTCTCGAGTTGCGCGCCCAACAGCTGGCGAAAAACTGGGAGCAGACGCTGCCGTTGATCGAGCAGTTGAGAAAACGCCATGTGTTTGACGCGGCGCAAGCGGAGCAATTGCGCCGCTATGCGTTGATCGAAATCATCAAGCGGCGCGCGCTTGACCGCCATGCGCTGGAGGATTACTGGCAGAAGATTCCGGCTGACCAGAAACGTGATCCCAAGGTCGCGGCGGCGGCCGCCAGATGTTTCGCCGAATTGGGCGGCGGTGAGCAGGCCTGCCAGATCATTGAAATGGCGATCGAGCATGAATGGGATTCCGAGCTTGCCGGTTTGTATGCTGATTGCGGCGGCGTGGCACTGGTGCGGCGTATCGAGCGGGCTGAGAAATGGCTGAAGACCAACCCACGCGACGGCGTGTTGCTGCTCACGCTTGGCCGCTTATGTGCACAACAGGAATTGTGGGGCAAGGCGCAGAGTTATCTCGACGCCAGTGTCGCGCTCGAGCCGACGTGGACTGCGCATCTTGCGCTGGCTGAATTGCACGACGGGCTGGGTCACGCCGATGCGGGGCGGCGGCATTCTCGTGCCAGTCTTGATCTGGCCGTGGCGCAGTTAAAGCAGATTTCTGGCGGCCGCCGACGGGCGCCCCTCTGAGCCTGCTACCGCCTAGGGCGTGGCCGGCGTAAACGCATCGGAGAAAAACTCGGTTTCCGGCAACCCGCATTGCGCGACGAATTCGCGGTGTGCCGATTCCACCATCGCCGGGACGCCACAGGCATAGGCCTGGCAGCCGCTCATGTCGGCCATGTCGTCAATCACCGCCTGATGGACGAACCCGGTGCGGCCTTGCCATTCATCTTCGGGTAGGGGCTCGGAGAGTACCGGCACGTATTTGAAATGATGGTGTTTGCGCGTCCATTGTTCGACCAGCTCGTGCATATATAAGTCGGCCCGCTTGCGGGCGCCCCAGTAGAGGATCAGCGGGCGCGTGCAATGGCTGTGGAAGGCGTGTTCGAGCATGGCCTTGACCGGTGCAAAACCGGTGCCGCTGGCCAGCAGTATCGCCGGCTTTTCGGTGTTGTCGCGCATGTAAAAGGTGCCGAGCGGACCTTCGAAGCGCAGGATGTCACGCTCTTTCATCGTCGAGAATACGTGGGTCGAAAACGGTCCGCCGTAGTTGCGCATATGCAGCTGCAGGGCGGCGTCGTTGTGCGGCGCGTTAGCCATGGAGAAGCTGCGTCGGCTGCCGTCCTTCAGCAGAATGTCGATATATTGACCCGCCAGAAACTGCAGCCGCTCCGCCGCCGGCAGCTTGAGTTCAATGAGCATGATATCGCTGGCGAGGCGCTGCATTTTTTGCACCCGCGCCGGCAGTGTACGAATTTGTATGTCCTTGGTGGCGCCGACTTCGCGGCATTCGATGACGACGTCGCCCAGTGGTTGCGCGCGGCAGAACAAGGCGTAGCCCTGACTCTTTTCCTTTGCGGAGAGTGCGCTGTCCTGGCAGCTGCCGTAATCGACCTCGCCAGAGAGTAATTTGCCTTTGCAGGTGCCGCAGGCGCCGTTACGGCAGCCGTAAGAAATGACGAACCCTTCGCGCAACGCGCTATCGAGTATGGTTTCGCCCGCGCGGGCGGTGAAGACATGGTTACTCGGTTTGAGGGTGACTTGGTTTGGCATGGTGGCTGACGGCGGCTGAAGGTTGGTTTCGGTTACAATTTACAGCTATGCGGCGACTACTGATTATCGGATGCGGTGACGTTGCGCTGCGCGCGCTGCCGCTGTTGCGCAGGCGTTATCGCATTTATGCGCTGACCCACAGTGAGGAGCGTGTGCCGCTCTTGCGTGCGCTGGGTGTGCTGCCCATCGCCGGGAATCTGGACGAGCCGTCTACCTTGCGCGGATTAGCGGGCATTGCACACGATGTTTTGCACTGCGCACCCCCGCCCTCCCATGGTTCTTGCGACTCCCGCACCGCGCACCTGATCGCAGCGCTCGCAAGGGCGGAAAGTCTACCACAGCAGTTGGTTTACATCAGTACAAGCGGAGTCTACGGTGATTGTCATGGCGCATGGGTTGAGGAAACGCAGCCGTTACGGCCCGAAACAGCACGCGCCGGACGTCGTGTTGATGCCGAGCACCGTCTGCGCCAGTGGGGCCAGCGTAGCGGCGTCGGTATTTGTGTATTGCGTGCGCCGGGCATTTATTCGGAGTTGCGTCTGCCCTTGAAGCGACTGCGCGAGGGCACGCCTGCGTTGCGCGCAGAGGACGACGCATTTACCAATCATATTCACGCCGACGACCTTGCGCGCATGGCAGTCGCTGCCTTGTCATTCAGCCCGGCGTGCCGCATTTATAACGCCAGCGACGACAGTGTATTAATGATGGGTGATTATTTTGATCTGGTCGCCGACCGCTTTGGGCTGCCGCGGCCGCCGCGGGTGTCGCGGGCCGAGGCCGGCACACGGATAGCGCCTGCGTTGCTTTCGTTCATGAGTGAGTCGCGTCGCCTGTCGAATCAGCGCATCAAGCGTGAGTTAGGTTTTCAATTGTGTTATCCGACGGTGCGTGACGGCATCGCTGCGGTGGCAGGCGGAGTCTAGCGCGGGCCATGGCTGCTATCGTCGTGTTGACCAATGCGCCGGATGGCGTTGTCGCGCGCCGGATTGCCGATGCCCTGATCGAGCGCCGGCTGGCGGCTTGCGTCAACCTGCTTGCGAAGTGTGTTTCCGTATACCGCTGGCAAGGCGCGGTCGAAACCGCCACCGAAGTGCCGATGCTGATCAAGACGCGCAGTGAGGTCTATGCCGAGGTCGAGGCCGCAATCCGCGCCCTGCATCCCTATGAATTGCCTGAAATCATTGCCTTGCCGGTGGAGCGTGGCTGTCCCGATTTCCTCCGCTGGATACATACCCAAACCGTCACCGAACAGGCTGAATAACATGCCCATGCGTAGCCTATTGTTTGCTCTGATGTTGCTGCTGTCCTGCGTCGTGCGCTGCGAGGCGCAGGATTTGCTCGAGCCGGAAAAGGCGTTTCGTTTTTCGGCGCGCTTGCTGGAGCCTGGCAAGATCGAGGTCCGTTATGACATCGCTCCAGGCTATTACCTCTATCGCGAGAAATTTAAATTCAGCGCCGAGCCTGCTTCGATTGACGTTGATGCCTCCCAATTACCGGCCGGCAAGGTCAAAAAGGATGAGTTCTTCGGCGACGTGCAGATTTATCGCGGCACGCTCTTGGTGGTGCTGCCGTTCAAAGGCGTAGACCCTGCCGCAGCGGGTTTTTCCCTCAAAGTGGTGTCGCAGGGCTGCGCGGATCTCGGCGTGTGTTACCCGCCGCAGGACCAGCGCGCAGAAATTAGCCTGAGCGGCTTCTCGAGCGCGGCGAAGACGCCGGGGGCGGGCGCATTCGTTACCGCACCCGGCGACGCCAAGGGGCAGGCGACAGCGCGCTCCGAAGACGCTCTGATTGCCGAATTATTCAAGGGTAGCATTCTCGCCTTGATCGCGGGATTTTTTGGTTTTGGTTTGTTGCTGGCACTGACGCCCTGCGTTTTTCCGATGATCCCGATACTCTCGGGCATTCTGGTGCCGCACGGTGAACATCTGACGCGCTCACGCGGCTTCGCGCTGTCGCTGGCTTATGTGCTGGGCATGGCGGTGACCTATGCGTTGGCGGGGGTTGCCGCTGGGTTGCTCGGCACCATGTTGTCGGCGGCTTTACAGACGCCGTGGGTGCTTGGCAGCTTCGCCGCGCTGTTTGTGGTGCTTTCCCTGTCGATGTTCGGCTTTTATGAGCTGCAACTGCCGAGCGCGTTACAGAGCCGGCTGGCGGTAACCAGCAACCGTTTGCACGGTGGACATTTTGTCAGCGTGTTTGGCATGGGCATATTGTCGGCGCTGATCGTCGGGCCCTGTGTGGCGGCACCGCTGGCGGGCGCCTTGCTCTATATCAGCAAATCGGGCGATTACCTATTGGGTGGCGCCGCTTTGTTCGCGCTGGCCCTGGGCATGGGCGTGCCGCTGCTGGTGGTGGGGGCGTCGGCCGGCACTTTGCTGCCCAAGGCCGGCGCATGGATGGATACCGTGAAAAGATTTTTCGGCGTGGTCTTGCTGGGGGTGGCGATCTTCCTGGTTTCGCCCTTGCTTACACCTATGCTGCACTTCCTCGCTTGGGCGGCGTTGTTCATCATGTTCGCGGTTTATCTGCACGCGCTGGATCCCCTGCCGCAGGGGGCGCCGGGTTATCGGCGTTTCTTCAAGGGCATCGGTATTCTGGCATTGATCACCGGCATTGCCCTGAGCGTCGGCGCCCTGTCCGGCGGGCGTGACGTGCTGCAACCGCTGGCCGGCCTGCGTGGGGGCGCCGCTGCGGCTGCTCCTGCAATGCATTTTCAGCGCGTTGATAGCGTTGAAGATCTCGATCGCGCCGTGCGCGCCGCGGCCGGCAAGCCGGTCATGCTGGATTTTTATGCCGACTGGTGCGTCTCATGCAAGGAAATGGAGCGGGATACATTCAGCGCCGCCGTTGTGCAGTCGCGGCTTAGCGGGATGGTGGTGCTACAGGCGGATGTGACGCAAAACCTGGATGCGCACAAGGCCCTGCTCAAGCGCTTCGATCTTTTTGGGCCGCCGGGGATCGTCTTTTTTGACCGGCGTGGTGAAGAGGTGAAGGGGTTGCGAGTAGTTGGATTTCAGCCGGCCGATCGTTTCGCGGCGACCCTCGACACGGTATTGCGTTGACCCTATGCGACAGAAATTATTGCTGACGCTCGCCGCGCTTGTTTTCGCCGGGGCCGGTCTACTGGTTTATCAGTGGCGAGCCGGTGCTTTCAATGATGGGCCGGATCCGGCGGTGGCGGGGGCGCGCATCATGGCCGTGCGCCTGCAGGGGCTCGATGGTGGAGTGGTCTCGCTGGAGCAATACCGCGGCAAGTTGCTGGTGGTTAACTTCTGGGCCACCTGGTGTGCACCCTGCCGCGAGGAAATCCCGGAGTTCATCAAATGGCAATCTGAAAATGCGGCGAAAGGTGTTCAATTTGTCGGCATTGCCGTCGATACGACAGAAAGAGTTGCTATTTACGCCAAGGAAATGGGCATCAACTACCCGTTGTTGGTTGGCGGCTTGGAGGTGATGGAGTTGGCGCGAGAAGTGGGTGATCGCGCTGGCGTATTGCCCTTTAGTTTGATCCTGGATCGATCCGGGCGTGTCGTGGCCTCGGTTACGGGAATACTGAGGCCTGAAAAGCTGCAAAAAACACTGCAGCCGTTATTCTGATCGGGGCATAAATCTCGAAAACCTTTCTCGATTGTCTTCTAACGGCATCGAAAAATAGAAATTCAGACCAATTTTGATTCGATTGTCAGGGATTATGGTCTTGTCAAGAGGGTGAAGTGCCGATGCTCGCTGAGGGCTGAAGTTTCCACATTGCGGCCACCCTGGTCGCCTCAAGTGTGCGCCAGAGGCAGTCAGTCAAACAGCGTTGTGCGGTGAGAAATTCCGGTAAACTGGGTCGATCTGCAGTTATCGTGTAAGGGCCCGCTGTGGCGGTCTGGTGCACAGGCAGGCTGCCACTGCCAAGCGAAGAGGATTATTGACATGATGCCTACGCCGAAAAGCATACTCGTGATCCATGGGCCCAACCTGAATTTATTGGGCACTCGCGAGCCCGCTTATTATGGATCCGCCACCCTCGCCTCGATCGACCAGCGCTTGGTTGATCGGGCGCGCGCGGCGGGTGTCGCGCTGGTGACTTTTCAAAGTAATCAGGAAGGTGACCTGATCGACCGTATTCACCAGGCATCCCGTAATGCGGTGGATTTCATCATCATCAATCCGGCCGCGTTTACGCATACCAGCGTGGCGCTCCGTGATGCGCTGGCCGCGGTCGCCATACCGTTTATTGAAGTACATCTATCCAATGTATTCGCCAGGGAAAAATTCCGCCACCACTCGTATTTCACCGACCTCGCGGTCGGCATAGTCAGCGGGCTGGGTGGTAAAGGTTACGAGTTGGCGCTGGACTATGCGCTGCAGCATTCGCAGGGAGTGTGACTATGGATTTACGAAAACTGAAGAAGTTGATTGATCTCGTCGAGGAGTCCGGGATTGCCGAACTGGAGATCACCGAGGGCGAGGAAAAGGTTCGGATCAGCCGCGGCAGCACGCAGGCCCCGGCGCCCGTGGTGACGCAGGCGGTGGCCGCTGCAGCACCCGTGGCGGCCGCAGTGTCAGTGGCGCCCCCCGGCGAGTCGGCGGCCCCGGCACAGCCAGAGGGCCATTTGCTGAAGTCGCCGATGGTGGGTACTTTTTATCGGTCACCCAATCCAGGCGCCAAGTCTTTTGTCGAGGTCGGTCAAACCGTGAAAGAAGGCGAAACGGTGTGCATTATCGAGGCGATGAAACTGCTCAACGAAATCGAGGCCGACCGTTCCGGAGTGATCAAGGCGATTCTGGTCGAGAACGGACAGCCTGTCGAGTATGGTCATCAGCTGATGGTGATTGGTTGATGACTGAAGCGCGAGGCGTGAAGGGCGGGGTTAACCAACCCGAACAGCTTACCAGCCGATGGATTGCCCCAAGGGGCGATGACGTCACGCCGTATTGGCCGCAGCAGACCCCGGATGGTTTGGTTATTTGCCATGTTTGAAAAAATTCTTATTGCTAATCGTGGCGAAATTGCGCTGCGGGTACAGCGTGCCTGCCGCGAAATGGGCATTAAAACGGTGGCTGTGCATTCCGAGGCGGACGCCGAGGCCAAATACGTAAAACTGGCCGATGAGTCGGTTTGTATCGGGCCGGCCTCGCCGGCCCTGAGTTACCTCAATATTCCGGCCATAATCAGCGCGGCTGAAGTGACGGACGCACAAGCGATCCATCCGGGCTACGGTTTTCTTTCAGAGAATGCCGATTTTGCCGAGCGTGTGGAGAAAAGCGGTTTTGTTTTCATCGGCCCAAAAGCGGAGACGATCCGTTTGATGGGCGACAAGGTCAGTGCCAAGGCCACCATGAAAAAAGCCGGCGTGCCCTGTGTGCCCGGCAGTGAAGGCGCCTTGTCCGACGTGCCCGCGGAAATCGTCAAGGCCGCCCGTGCGATCGGTTACCCCGTCATTATCAAGGCGGCGGGCGGCGGCGGCGGGCGCGGCATGCGCGTGGTGCATACCGAGGCGGCGTTGCTTAATGCGGTACAGATGACGCGTGCCGAGGCGCAGGCGGCATTTTCCAATCCCATGGTCTACATGGAAAAGTACCTCGAAAAGCCGCGCCATATTGAAATTCAGGTGCTGGCCGATAAGTTCCGGAACGCAGTTTATCTGGGCGATCGCGATTGCTCGATGCAGCGCCGCCATCAGAAAATCATTGAAGAAGCGCCGGCGCCGCATTTGTCGGCGCGCAGCCGCGTGCGCGTGGGCGAGCGCTGCGCCGAGGCTTGCCGCAAGATCGGCTACGAGGGGGCGGGTACCTTCGAATTCCTCTACGAGAATGAGGAGTTTTATTTCATTGAGATGAACACGCGCCTGCAGGTCGAGCATCCGGTGACCGAATTTGTCACCGGCATTGATCTCGTCCAGGCGCAGATACGCATTGCCGCCGGCGAGCGCATGCCGGTCAAGCAGCGCGACATCGTCTTGAAGGGCCATGCCATCGAATGCCGGATCAATGCGGAGGATCCGACCAAGTTCACGCCGTCGCCCGGCCGCATCACCTCCTGGCACATGCCCGGCGGGCCCGGTATCCGCGTCGATTCGCATGCCTATAACAATTATTTTGTGCCGCCGCACTACGATTCGTTGATTGGCAAGCTGATCGCCTATGGTGATACGCGTGAACAGGCGATTGCGCGTATGAGTATCGCGTTGTCCGAAGCAGTGGTCGAGGGCATCAAGACCAATCTGCCGCTGCACGCAGAACTCATGCAGGACGCGGCATTTCGTCGTGGCGGCACCAGCATCCACTACCTCGAAGAGAAGCTCGCCAAGTCGGTCAAGAGCAAGTAGCGGCGCGCGCCCCGGATAACGATTATGGCCTGGCTCGCGATTACGCTGGATGTGGTTCCGCAGAACACCGATACGCTCGTCGACGCTTTGCTGGAGACCGGAGCGGTGTCTGTCGAGGTTGGCGACGCTTATGCCGGCACGCCGCGTGAATGCGCACGTTTCAACGAGCCCGGCGAAACCGGGGCGCTGAGTTGGGAAATGGCCCGTGTGCTGGCGTTGTTCGACGAACATGCCGATATCGCCGAGGCGGTTCCCGCGGCGCTGTCGGCTGCCGGCTATGATCCGGCCAGTAGTTTTACGGTCGAGCGCATCGAAGATCAGGACTGGGTGCGCGCCGTGCAGGCGGACTTTCGCCCAGTGCATGTTTCGCCCAGGGTTTGGGTGGTGCCAACCTGGCACACAGCGCCCGATGCCGCCGCCATCAATCTGACTATCGATCCCGGCCTTGCCTTTGGTACTGGCACCCATCCGACCACGCGTTTATGTCTTGAATGGCTCGACCTCAATTTGCGCGGCGGCGAGCACGTCCTCGACTATGGTTGTGGCTCCGGCATACTCGCAATTGCCGCGATGAAACTCGGCGCCGCTACCGCCACCGGTATCGATATTGACCCGGCCGCCGTGATTGCCGCGCAGAATAACGCCGTGCAAAACCAGGTGCAGTTGCAGGTAGGCGGCGGCGATTGCATCCTCTCCAAAACCTACGAGATCGTTCTTGCCAATATTCTTGCCAATCCGCTTAAATTATTGGCGCCGCTGCTGGCTCGAGCAAGCAGGGTCGGCGGGCGCGTGGTGCTCTCAGGCATACTTGAGCATCAGGCGACCGAAGTGTTTGACTGTTACACCGAATGGTTTGACATGGCGCACGAACAACGTGAAGACGGTTGGGTGCTGCTGGTCGGCCATCGTCGCTGATTGTGCATTAGTGAGGCGAGCCCACGCATGAGCATGACCACGCAGTGTCCGGACTGTAGCACCCGATTTCGCGTCACCCCGCAGCAGTTGCAATCGCAGCAGGGCCTGGTCCGCTGTGGTCGCTGTGCCAAGGTGTTCGATGGTTTCAAGGCGCTGGCGACGCTGCCGGAGCAGGCATTGTCACCGGTGACGCCGCCACCGGGCGTCGGGTTACCTGCAGCGTTTGTTGTGCCCGCAGAAGCCGCGTCGAACGAGGTGCTGGTGACATCGCAGATGCTGGAGAGGGAGAACGCGCCGGCCGAGGCGGGATTGCATGTTCGCGACGAGATTCAATTGCAGTCGCCTGCCGCACTCCCTCTGTTGGCAGATGAGCCACAGGCAGATATCGCTCGCGTCGCGGACATTTCTGTCGACCAACCTTCGGCGACGGATACCGATACCAGCGTGTCAGCGCCGCAAAACGGCCTTGATGCACCGCCTTCTAGCGAAGACGACGCGGGCCGCGAAAATACACCTCAGCTGGCGCCGGCACCGGATGCCTTAAACCCTAACGAATCAAATCTTGTGCCGCCGATTTTTGTGCTGCCACCCGCGGTCGCGCCATCGCCTGCTCCGCGCAAACGCACCCTGCTGTGGGCCGGCGGGGCAGTCTTGATGCTAAGTATGCTGGGCGTGCAGATGGTCTATTGGTATCGTAGCGAGCTTGCCGCCTCTTTGCCGGAGACGCGCCCGCTGCTGGGCGCCGCCTGCAAATATCTGCAGTGCAGTGTGGACCTGCCGCAGCGTCCGCGCCAACTCACGATCGAAGCCTCTGATATGCAGGCTGCGGATCCGGCTAATCCAGGCCTGGTGATATTGACTGCGACCCTGCGCAATCAGGCCGCCATTACCCTGGGTTTTCCAGCCCTTGATGTGGTGTTCACCAATACGCGCGAACATACGGTGGCGCGGCGCATCTTTTTGCCGGCGGAATATTTGTCGGAGCGTAACGACTGGCGCGCCGGCATGGCGCCCAGCGCAGAAGTAACGATCCGTTTGAACATAGACAGCGGCGATCTTGGCGCGGCCGGCTTCCGGCTTGACTTGATGGCAGCGCCGGCGGGCTGATCCTGCCATATTTGAAATAAGGAACACAAAAATGACCACTTCATCCGAATTGAAATATTCACCCGCCCACACCTGGCTGAGATTGGAGGCCGACGGCAATGTCGCGGTTGGCATTACCGCGCATGCTCAGGAAACGCTGGGTGATCTGGTGTATGTCGAAGCGCCGGCGCTTGGCCGGCTGGTTAAAAAAGACGAGGCCTGCGGTGTTGTCGAATCGGTAAAGACCGCCTCCGACGTGCATACGCCGGCCTCGGGAGTCGTGATTGCAGTCAATGCAGAGCTCGCCGATGCGCCTGAAAAAATCAATGCCGATGCTTATGCCGCGTGGATTTTCAAACTGACACCGAGCGACCCTGGCGAGTTTGCAAGTCTCCTCGACGCCGCCGCTTATCAGGCGCTGGCGGACACCGATCAGGCCTAGCGGCCAGCCGATCTTTGCCGGCAAGAGCCCCTGCCGCAAGCAGGGTTTTGCCGCATACAGATTGTTGCGTGTCACCGGTGCGACGGGCATACTCGGCGGCCCAATTTTTTACCACCCATCGCATCAAGGAGAATATCGATGTCCAGCGTTACCCTCGGCGGCAACCCCATCAATGTCGCAGGCAATTTTCCCAAGGCCGGCGATGCTGCGGCTGATTTCAGCTTGACCGGCAAAGACCTCAAAGAAGTCAGTCTCAAAGATTTTGCCGGCAAGCGCAAAGTTCTGAACATTGTGCCGAGTCTCGATACGCCAGTGTGCCAAACCTCGACGCGCAAATTCAACGAACAGGCCGGCGGCCTTACCAACACCGTGGTACTGGTGGTGTCGGGCGATCTGCCGTTTGCCATGAAGCGTTTCTGCGAAGCCGAAGGTTTGAGCAACGTGGTTACGTTGTCGAGCTTCCGTGGTCATGACTTTCACGCCAAATACGGCGTTGATATTACCGATGGCCCGTTGCGCAGCCTGACCGCACGCGCGGTGGTGGTGATCGACGAAAACGACAAGGTGACGTATTCGCAACTCGTGTCGGAGATCAAGAACGAGCCGGACTACGACGCTGCACTGGCTGCACTGAAGTAAAAAGCGGTCTGCACTCGTCGCCGCAGATGTATCGCCGGCGGCAATAAAAAACGGCGCGGATTTCCGCGCCGTTTTTTTTGGCAACGCCGTTTCGGCTATTTCTTCAGTGCATCGCGAATTTCGCGCAGCAGCACAACGTCTTCCGGTGTCACTGGTTCTGCGGGTGCGGCGGGCGTTTCGGCCGCCTGCAAACGGTTGATCGCACGAATCAGAATGAACACCGCAAAGGCGACGATCACAAACGAAATACAGGTGTTGATGAACAGGCCGTAGTTGAAGGTCACAGCACCGGCCTTTTGCGCGGCATCCACGCTGAGGTAAGGTCCGGATGCGGCACCTTCCTTCATGACAAAAAACAGATTGGCGAAATCCACCTTGCCGAGCAACATGCCAATCGGCGGCATGATGAGATCTTTCACCAGCGAATCGACAATCTTGCCAAACGCCGCGCCGATGATAATGCCGACCGCCATGTCGACCACATTGCCGCGCATGGCGAACTTCTTGAATTCTTCCAACATGATTTACCTCCCCGTTAGTTAATAAGGCTGAAGAATAATAGCAGATCTTTCCCGCCCATCACCCATGGCAATGGCGGCGCACCCCGCAGGAAGACGGGGGTCGGATGTTATAATCAGCTCCTTTCACGCAGAGCTCTCCAGACTATGCATACGCTGATTTGTGGTTCGATTGCTTACGATACCATCATGGTGTTCCCCGGCCGCTTCAAGGAGCAGATACTGCCCGAACAGCTGCATATCCTGAATGTGGCGTTTCTGGTACCCGACATGCGGCGCGAATATGGCGGTTGCGCCGGCAACATCGCCTACAGCCTGAAAATGCTCGGTGGTGAGCCGTTGATCATGGCCACGGTCGGCGACGATTATCCGCCCTATCAGGCGCGGCTCGATAAATTGCAGATCGCGCAAACGCACATACGCAAGGTTGCCGACAGCTTCACCGCGCAGGCCTTCATCACCACCGATCTTGATGACAACCAGATCACTGCGTTTCATCCGGGCGCGATGAATTTTTCGCACCAGAACCATATAGCCGATGCGAAGAATCTCGCCATCGGCATCGTTGCCCCCGATGGCCGCAACGGCATGATCCAGCACGCACGCGAATTTCACGAGGCAGGTGTGCCGTTTATCTTCGATCCGGGTCAGGGCCTGCCGATGTTCAACGGTGAAGAGTTGCGCAATTTTATCCGGCTTGCCGATTACCTTTCTGTAAATGACTACGAAGCCAGTGTGCTGCAGGAAAAAACCGGTGAGACGCTCGAATCACTGGCGAAACATCTCAAGGGTTTGATTGTTACGCGCGGCGCCAAGGGCTCGCAGATTTTCAGCGCCGGCCGCACGATTGAAATTCCCTGCGCCACGCCGGACGCGGTGGTAGATCCGACCGGTTGTGGTGATGCTTACCGCGCCGGCCTGCTGTATGGACTTGCCAACGGCATGGATTGGGAGCTCACCGGTCGGCTCGCTTCGCTAATCGGCGCCTGGAAGATTGCCCATCGCGGCGGCCAGAACCATCAATTCACGCGCGACCAAATCGCCGCACGCTTCAAACAGAGCTTCAATACCGCCTTGTGGTAAGAGCAGCCGTCCTCGCCTGCGTGATGTTGATCGCCGGCTGTGCCGGCGACAGCTACCGGACTGAGCCGTTGCCGGCCGAGCCCGAACGCGGTGCGGTGGTCGAGGCGGTGCGCACGGTACCGCTGTCGGATCGGGCTGGTAGTTACATTGGAGCGGTGGTCGGCGGTGGTGCTGGTGCGGCCGCCGGCAGTACGGTTGGCAGCGGACGCGGCAGCCAGGCCGCGACAGTCGCCGGTGCAGTGGCCGGCACGATCGCTGGCAGCACGCTGGGTGGAAGTGTTCGCGTGCGGGAAGGTTTGGAAATCACCGTGCGTCTGGATTCCGGGCGCCAGCTGATCGTGCTGCAGTCCGAAGGTGAAACATTCACGCCAGGCGAGCGTGTGCGAGTGATCGCCGGTCCGCGGGGCAGTCGCGTCACGCACTGATTGCGTGTGGCGCTGACACCGCGATCTCTGATGCCAGCAAACCAGAACACCGCTTATGCAGTGCGCGCTTACCGGTTGCTGCGCGTGGTGATGCATTTGCTGTATGCGGCGCTGGTGGCGGCCTGTATTTATCCGTTCGTCGGTCCTGCGACGCGCGGCCGGCGTCTTCAGCGCTGGTCAGCCGGCTTGTTGCAGATCCTCGCCGTGCGTCTGCGCGTCAGTGGTATGCCGCCCGCCTGTGGCGCAGTGCTGGTGGTTGGCAACCACGTTTCATGGCTCGACATCTTTGCCATCAACGCGATACACCCGGCACGTTTTGTCGCCAAAGCCGAGGTCCGCCGCTGGCCCTTGATCGGCTGGTTGTGCGCGCGTAGCGGCACACTATTTATCGATCGAGCGCGCCGTCATCACACCCGCGACATCAACGCGGTCATGGCAAAAGCCATGCAGGGCGGGGAGGCGTTTGCGGTATTTCCCGAGGGCACCACCACGCATGGTGATGTCCTGTTGCCGTTTCACCCCTCGTTATTGCAACCCGCGCTTGACTGTAGTGCGCTGATTTATCCGGTGGCCCTGCGTTACAGCCGTGTCGATGGGAGTTTGTGCAGCGAGGCCGATTACGAGGGCGAAAAGTCGCTGGTGCAGTCGCTGGCGCAATTGGTGACCCAGCAGCGGGTTGATCTCGATCTACATTTTCTGCTGCCCATTGCGTGCACCGGCATGCATAGACGTGCTCTCGCCGATGAGGCGGCCTGTCGCATCGCCGCTAGGCTGGGCTTGGCCGCCCCGAGTAAGCGTGCTGAAACAGTGCGCCATCCGACAGCCTGAGCGCGGTCAACTCACGTCCCCAGATGCAACCGGTGTCGATACAGGATACGTTGTTGTTCCTGTGAAGGCCCAGCGAAGCCCAGTGGCCGAAGACGATCGGTGTCTTGCGGCTGCGACGTAGCGGTACTTCAAACCAGGGCATAAAGCCGCGCGGCAATGCCGCCGGATTGCCTTTATGCGCGAACTCAAGGCGCCCCGCCGCTGTGCAAAGACGCAGGCGCGTCAATACATTGGTGATCACGCGCAACCGGTCAAAGCCGCGCAGGTCGTCGCGCCAGCGTTCCGGTTTGTTGCCGTACATGTGGCGCAAAAATTCGTCGTGTTCGTCGCCTTGCAAAGCAAGTTCGACCTCGCGCGCCAACGCCAGTGCTTTTTTTAGCGACCACTGCGGCAACAGACCGGCGTGAACCATCGCATGGCCCGAGGTGAGATGCAGCAGTTTCTGGTGACGCAGCCAGTGCAATAGTTCGTCTCGATCAGGTGCGCGCAGAATGGCGTTGAGGGTATCGCCATGACGTTGCGGGGCATGACCCGCCGCCACCACCAGCAGATGAAGGTCGTGATTGCCCAGTACGGTGACCGCGCGCGTGCCGAGGCTTTTTACGAAGCGCAGCACCGCCAGCGAATGCGGTCCGCGATTGACCAGATCGCCGACCAGCCATAACCGGTCTTGCGTCGGATCAAAGCGGCATTTGTCGAGCAGTCTGCGCAGTGCTGCGTAACAGCCTTGAACATCGCCGATTGCGTAGATTGCCATGCGCAGATTTTCCAGTGTTGTGTTACCGATGCAGCGGGCGAAAAAAAGGCGCAGATTGCGCTGCGCTTTTTTTATTCTGCTCGCTACGGACGATTATTTTTTCGCAGGTGCGGCGGGTTTTGCAGCTGGTTCCTGAAAATTGGCACCCGACTGATTCGCCATGTAGACAATCGCGCGCGCAATTTCGCTGTCGGTCAGGTCGGGGTTGCCGCCGCGCGCCGGCATTAGTTTGATGCCTTTAATCGCGTTTTTCGTCAGGTGATCCAGGCCGTGCGCGACGTGCGAACCCCAGCCCGCCCTGTCGCCTATTTTCGGCGCGCCCAAGGCACCGCTGCTGTGGCAAGCCGCGCACCCGGCTTCGACCACTTCCTTACCCGACTTCTCGACTTTTGGCGCGCTCGGATCGGTGACTTCGACCTCCCCGACCGGCTTCAGACGCACGGCAACTGTTTCCGCACTCATGGCCCCTGTTTTATCCGAGGTCTTGAGTCCGGTGGTCAATAGTTGTGACAACATGACAATCAGGCCGATCGGCACTATAAAAGATAAAAGAATGACCGTAATCAGCTGTTTCGGTGTTTTGATCGGTGAAGAGTGTTCTTCGGTATGGTTTTTGCTCATGAGGATTCCAGTGCTGCTGCGTTCGAAAGAGACTCATTATAGCGAGTTGACCTCTTACCGTAAAACCGTCACGCCGCTGTTCTGTGCCCGGGCTGCCCTGATAAATACAGGCGTCGAAACGGTGAGCTGCGCGGCCTGACGGTCATTATCCCGTTGGACGCTGAGAGGGAAAAACGCTATGCTTGCGCCCCTGTTCGACCCCACCTGCCGCGCCCGTAGCTCAGCTGGATAGAGTGTCGGCCTCCGAAGCCGAAGGTCGCCCGTTCGAATCGGGCCGGGCGCACCAAATGGATTCAGAGAGTTAGCGTTTTTTCGCTCTCAGACGTCCACGCGTTTGTAGCGGAAGTGCAGAGCCGTCGACTGTACTAAAAAACGAGAACTGACTTCTTCAGTCGATTGGCGAACCGAGTCCTGGAATAGGCCGTAATCAGGGTTCGAGCAGCGCCCGTCACATAGCTGTGCCGTGACATGCCTTGCCGTTACGCCTTGTTCGCTGTGCAACCACGCCTGCGAGGCGACGTAGGTTCCTTCGCCTTTTACATCTGCGAGAGATCTGCCGGAGCACGGTTGAGGCGCTTGTTCATGCGATCCGCATAGCGGAGTGGATGGCGCGGTAAACTCGGCGCATGACCCCAACAAGATTGCGTACGCCGGTCGCGATGACGGTGTTGATGTGCGTTGCTGAAGCCTTCAGCATGACGGGGTTCGCCTGTTATACAACGCTGCTTCCGGTGTTGATGAAAGAGTGGGCGCTGAGCAACACCGAGGCGGGGCTCATCGGCGGTGTTTTTTATACCGGCTATATGGTGGCGGTGCCGGTGCTGGCGAGCCTGACCGACCGCGTTGATTCGCGCAAAGTCTATGTCTTTGCTTGCTCGCTGTCGGCGCTGGGAGCTGTGGGGTTTGCCCTGTTTGCGGGCGGCTTGTGGAGTGCGCTGGCCTTCCAGTTTGTCATTGGTGCGGGGCTGGGTGGCACCTATATGCCGGGTCTTAAAACGCTGACCGATCATCTCGAAGGTCGTGCGCAATCGCGCGCCACTGCGTTTTATACGGCAGCTTTTGGCGTCGGTTCGAGCATTTCAATTTTGGTCAGCGGCATGATCGCCAGTGCCTATGGCTGGCAGGCTGCGTTTGCGTTTGGTTCGCTTGGTCCTGCTATAGCCGCGGCGCTGGTGTTTTTTGCGATGCCGGGCGGGCGCGTGCGTACAGCGCAGGCCGTGTCACCAGCGCTGCTGGACTTCCGTCCGGTGTTGAAAAACCGCAGCACGCGTTTATATGTACTCGGTTATTCGTTGCACAACTATGAGTTGTTCGGGCAACGCTCGTGGATGGTGGCGTTTCTCGTGTTTTGCGGCAGCTTGCAGGCGGAGGGCGCCGGTTTGCCGCTGGCGGCCGCCACCTTCGCGGCTATCGTCAACGCGCTGGGGCCAGTGATGAGCGTGTGCGGCAACGAAATGGCCCTACGCTTCGGCCGTGAGCGCATGATTTTTTTCTTCATGGCGGCGTCCGGTACGCTGGCCTGCGTGCTGGGGTTCACCGCGTCTTTGCCGTGGGTGTTCGTGATCCTGCTGATGTGCGTGCATTATGGTTGCATGCTCGGCGATTCCGGGGCGCTGACTTCAGGCGTGGTGGCCACCACACCCCCAGAACAGCGCGGCGCGACGATGGCGGTTTATTCGCTGGCCGGATTTACCGCGGCCTTTCTTGCGCCACTGATTTTTGGCGTGGTGCTGGATCTGGCGGGAGGCAACGGCAGCACCCTGGCCTGGGGACTGGCGTTTGCGAGTATTGGTATTTTTGGGGCCTTATCGCCGCTGGTGCGTTTTATGGCTCGGCGCAGAGGCTAATCGCCGCCGCAACCACCGCCGTCACCGCCACCGCCGTCTCCGCCGTCAGCGCCAAATCCATCGGTGCCGCCATCAAAATCCGAGCTTGAGAAATCACCGCCACAATGCGCCGTGCCGTTGCCCGCGGCCCTTAATTTTTCGCAGTTCGGCGAATAGTGAAAGCCGTTGGTGATGCCGAGCTTGGCGTCCAGGGCAAAGAGTAGCGGCAGCCGCGTCGGCTTGCGCGGGTCGATATTTTCCTCGCGGCAGCAATGCCACCAGATACGGCGCAGGCCGCTGTTGTTTTGTGCGTGCGCACCCAGCGCGACAGCCGGCGTGTGATGCAAGAAGCGGCCGAACGCCTGTTTGCAGAACGCATCATAGTGTCGGGTGTCTAGGATAAATTCGTGCCACAGATCATCGACCGCCTGCGATGGCATTGACACAAACTTACAGCCGCTACTCAGGTAGGCGAGGAAAAATTTGCGCAGGCCACGGGCGACCAACTGTTTCGATTTCAAATCGAGCCCGGGCCGGACTTGCTCGAGCCGATCGAACAGACCCGCCGGCAGCTGGTAATCACGGATGAACTCGGCGCGTTTCAAGCGGCGCAGATGGCCCCACATGAAGAGCGCAAAGGCGAGCGCGACCAGCGCGATACCAGCACCGACTAGGGTCATTTACCGGTGTACCACTGAGGCCAGCGTTCTTTCACCCAGTCGCCATCTTCCTTATACATATGGCAGGCGTTAATCTGGAACGGCCGCTTCGCTGACTGTGGGTTGGCTGCATTGTGGTTCTCCCGCGCCCGGTTGGTGGCCTGGAAGGCGGTGGTCGCCAGTGGCCCGAGCAATTCAACGAGATGGGTGCAGCCTTTGGCGGCGCCCAGATGTTCGAGCATTTTCTTGCGCCAGCCCGGGCCGATGGTGATGCCGATCAGCTTTTTGAAATTCGGTGTGATCGTCGGACAGAGCTGATATGGACTGGCGTCGGTGACTGCCTCGACATCGTGGATTTTCATATCGAGATCGATAGTCAGACGCAGCCACATATTGTGGATGGGTTCGCCAGCCTGGCGGGCGCGCCCGGTATCGCGCGCAGTGGTTGAAAATGCCTTGGTGTCGACCAGGTGTCCTTCGATGTCCCACAGGCCGTCATCGCGCTCGTAACCGCAACACTGAATGTCGCGCGTGTGTATGTGTTTTCTGGGGACGGCAGTGGGTAATGGCATAACGGTAACTCCGTGGTTCGTGCGGTAAGATTAACGAGGATTGGCCGCTTTGCGCTGCTCAATCACGGCGAGCAGCGCACGTTGCTGCAGCGGGTTGTAGCTTGACCAGCAGGAAATTTCGCGCAGCGTGCGGTAGCAGCCTTGGCAAAAGCCGCTGCGAGTATCGATCGTGCAATTGCGTATACACGGCGATTCGACTTCATCTTCCATTACTGCGCCTTGCTGGCGAGTGCGCGCGCCACGCGCGACTGGGTCGGACGGCCAAGGGCGTCACAGATAAAAGCGCCGGCGGCGACCAGTTTCTGCATATCGATACCGGTGTGTATGCCCATGCCGTCGAGCATATACAGCAGGTCTTCGGTGGCGACGTTGCCGGTGGCGCCTTTGGCGTAAGGGCAACCGCCGAGTCCTGCCACCGAGCTGTCAAAGGTTGCCACGCCACATTCGAGCGCGGTGAGCGTGTTGGCCAGCGCCTGTCCGTAGGTGTCGTGGAAATGGCCGGCGAGTTTTTCCACCGGAATATATTGGGCGATGTCTTCGATGACCGCGCGCGTTTTGCCGGGCGTGCCGCTGCCGATGGTGTCGGCAATCGTAATTTCATAGCAGCCCATGGCGTAGAGTTCGCGCGCTACGCGGGTGACCTGTGCCGGTTGCACCTCACCTTCATAGGGGCAGCCAAGGCAGACCGAAATGTCGCCACGCACCTTGAGACCGCGCGCGATGGCTTCGGCGCATACCTCGGAAAAGCGCGCGAGGCCCTCGGCGATACTGCAATTCGTATTGCGTTTGGAGAATGCTTCGGTCGCCGCCCCAAACACCACTACTTCGTCGCAGCCAGCGGCAATCGCCGCCTCGAGTCCTTTGCGGTTCGGCACCAGTACCGGATAGCCGGTACCTGCATGGCGGCGTATGCCCGCCATCACGGCGGCGGCGTCGGCCATTTGCGGTACCCACTTTGGCGAGACGAAGGCGGTCGCTTCTATCACCGGCAGTCCGGCGTCGGTGAGACGGTCGATGAGTTCGATCTTCACCGCCGCCGGCACGTTCTGCGCTTCGTTCTGCAGGCCGTCGCGCGGGCCGACTTCAACAATACGTACTTTTTTTGGGATGGTCATCGCGCTGATCGTTTGCTGGTTTTTTTGGCCCGTGCGGCTGGCGTCAGCCAGGCCGCGGGTCGTTTTTCGAGAAAGGCGCCCAGCCCTTCCTGGGCTTCGGTGGTGGCTCGCATCGCAGCGATGCTGCGCGCGGTTTGCGCGACGGTCTCGGGCCCGATGGCGGCGTGCGCCACTCTCGCGATCTGCCGCTTGGCAAATGCCACCGCCTGTGGCCCGCCGCAATAGAGTTCGGCCAGCAGGTTGCCGATGCGGGTGTTGAGCTCGTCGGCAATCACAATGTCATGCAGCAAGCCGATCCGAAACGCTTCGGCGGCGTCGAAGGTCTCTGCAGTCAGAAAGTAGCGTCGCGACTGTCGTTCGCCGATCGCCGCCACGACGTAGGGGCTGATCATCACCGGCGCGATGCCCAGCCGCACTTCCGACAGGCGGAAGGTCGCGTCGAGCGAGCCGACCGCGATATCGCAGGCGGCGACGATGCCAATGCCGCCGCCGCGCACCGCGCCGTGCACGCGCGCGATGGTCGGTTTTTGCAGCGTGTAGATCGTGTGATAAATCTGCGCATGCGCGAGGGCGGCTTCGTAATTTTGTTTCTTCGAATACGTTGCGCTCTTGCGCATATGGCCGATATCGGCGCCGGCACAGAAGCTCGCACCTTGCCCCATGATGACCACCGCGCGCACTTTGGGATTGGCGTCGAGCGCCTGCAGGGTGCTGATCAGCTGCGCGCCCATCTCGGGATCGAGTGCGTTATG
>CAMDSO010000030.1 GCA_945906935.1 Bordetella parapertussis | reverse complement strand
GGCGCCGACGAAGACGCGCTGGATTGCTACCAGCTCGCTGTACATTTTGCGCCGCAACTATATCCGGCACACCTTGCCCTTGCAGGCGCGCTCTCCCGCCAACAACGACATGATGAGTCGGAGGCTGCCTGTCGTGCGGCGATATCTTTGAATGAGGCTGGATCGGCCGCATGGTTTGTGCTGGGTAACGTGCTCAAGACGTCGGGCGATCTTCCAGCTGCGGCTGACGCTTATCGCACGGCCGTCCGCGCCGAGCCGCGCGATCTGGAGGCGCTGCACCAACTCGCCTTTGTTGAATCGAGGCTTGGACTCTATGACGAGGCTTATCAGAGTTTCCGTCGCTTGCTGGAGGCTGTGCCTGATTCGCCACGGGCGCATCACAATTTCGGTCTGTGGCAGCTCGAATGCGGCTACGCCGAGGAGGCGCTGGCCAGTTTCCGTCTTGCACATGCATTGCAACCAGAGGAGCCCGCGTCGCTGGCCTGTATCGGCCATGCCTTGCGGGATCTGGCGCGCCTGGATGAGGCCATCGCCGCTTATGACAAAGTTCTTGCGATGCACGTGGACTTCCCGGATGTGGTGGGCAACCGCAGTCAGGCATTATTGATGCGTGCTGACTGGCCAGCAGGCTGGGATGCTTACGAACAACGTTTTGGTCCGGGCGGGGCGCAGGCCCGGACACGCAGCCGTCCGCAGTGGCGGGGCATGCCGCTCACCGGGAAAAAGATAGTGATACTGCCGGAGCAGGGGATCGGTGACGAAATTCTGTTTGCTGCCTGTCTGCCCGATTTGATTGCCGCCGCCTCGGCCTGCGTGGTGGAGTGCAACGTGCGTTTGGTTAAATTGTTTGCCCGTTCTTTTCCGCAGGCACAGGTTTTTGCCGCGGATGCCGAGGGAACGATAGCCTCGACTAAGGCCGATTTTGAGATTTCAGCGGGTTCATTGCCGCAACAGTTTCGACGCAGCACAGCGAGCTTTCCAATGCATGCGGGTTATCTCAAGTCCGATCAGGCGCGGCAGGTTTTTTGGCGTGATAACCGGCTATTTGCTGATGCCAAAATACGTATTGGCATGGTCTGGCGCGGCGGCACTTTACGCAATCGGCAATACGTGCGCTCGTTGAATCTTGCCGAGTTATTGCCTATTCTGCAGACGCCGGACTGCGCGTTTATCAGTCTGCAGCATGGTGATTATGCCGATGAAATTGGCATCATGCGTGATCAGAATAGAGTTGACTTGCGTGTGCCGGAATTTAGTGTTGCCAACGATATCGATGAGTTGGCTGCGATGATTTCCGCGCTCGATCTGGTGATCACGGTTGATAACACAATCGCGAATCTGGCAGGCGCTCTTGGCGTTCCCGTATGGGTGTTGTTGCCGTTTAGCGCCGAATGGCGTTACGGTCTTAATGCAGAGACCATGCCGTGGTACCCCTCGGCACGTTTGTTCCGTCAGCTACGGCCGCGTACCTGGACCCCCGTCATCGACCGTGTTGCTTTCGCATTGAGAAATTTTTCGCCACAGGCATGCGCATGATCGGTCTCGTCAAACGCTGGTTTGGGCGGGAGCGGGTGGATGCCGTGGCGCCGGTCAGCGCACTGGCTGCTGGCGACGGATTGGAATCCTGCCGCGCCGCTATTTCGCTCTACGGTACCGGCGATTATGCGGGTGCGGAAGTCTGCTTGCGCCAGGCCTTGGACGCGCAACATGATATGGCGGAGGCGCATTGTTATCTGGGCCGGATTCATCATAAGCGCGGGGAATTTGATGATGCTGCTGATTGTTTTAATCTGGCTGTTCACTTTCAGCCCGAAAACGCGGAGCCATATTATTTTCTCGCACTGCTGGCGCAGCGCGAGGGTGATGAGCAGTCGGCGGTCGATCATGCCACGCGTGCCTGCGCGCTAAGACCCAGCTATGGGGATGCGCACAATCTGCTGGGTGCTCTCGCATTATCACGGTCTGATACTAAAGGGGCGGTGGCGTCTTTCAAGAGGGCGGTCGAGTGCAATCCCGATCATCCGAGATTCTTGAGTAATCTGGGTTACGTGTTGATTCGTGATTGCGGGCAGCATGTGTCCGGTACCGCTCATCTGGAAAAAGCGCTGGCCCTGAGCCCTGCAGACCCGGCGATACTGGTTAACTATTGTTTTGTGTTGTCGAATGAAGGTCGTCTTGACGAGATGATTGAAATTTGTGACCGCTTGCTTAGTGTTAAACCGGATTGTCATGAGGCGAGATTGAATCGTGCACTGGCGTTGCTTAAGAAGGCGCGTTTTGCTGAAGCATGGCCCGACTATGAGGCGCGCCGCCACACGCGCAGCAATTTTATCAGCCGTCCCTATTCTTTTCCGCAGTGGCAGGGTCAGCCTTTGGCAGGCAAGACGATACTGGTTTGCGGGGAACAGGGGTTGGGTGACGAAATCATGTTTGCCTCCTGTTTTGGTGAAGTAATCGCGCAGGCCGGTCGTTGCATTATCGAGTGTTCGCCTAGGCTGGAGGCGTTGTTTCGACGCTCGTTTCCGGCGGCCGTGGTGCGTGGTGAGTTACAGACCGCCAAGGATGAACAATGGATAGAAGCCCTGGGTCCGGTCGATTTTCAAATGGCCGCCGGCAGTCTGCCTGGCCTGTTGCGCCGGCAATGGTCTGATTTTCCATCTCATGGCAGTTATCTGCGTCCGCAGTCCGGGCGGGTTGATTTTTGGTCTGCACGAATGCGCGCACTCGGTGGTGGTCCAAAAATCGGGATCAACTGGCGTGGTGGCTCGCTGTCGACCCGCGGCGGTCTGCGTTCGCTGCAACTCGACATGCTCAAGCCCTTGTTGCAGACACCAGGCGTGCATTTCGTTAGTCTGCAATACGATGCCTCGGTGGAAGAGCTCTCTGATTTTGCCGATACGCTTGGTGTGGTAATCCCACATTGGTCGGAGGCGATCGACAGTCTTGATGAAACCGCAGCGATGATGCAAGGACTTGATCTGGTGATCACGGTTTGTAGCGCGAGCCTGCATCTGGCGGGGGCACTTGGACGACCCGTATGGGTGATGGTGCCTGCGGTGCCGGAATGGCGTTACCTTGAAGCCGGTGAGTGCATGCCGTGGTACGCCTCGGTGCGCATGTATCGGCAACATCACTCCGGTCAATGGCAGGACGTGATTGATCAAATTTCGCAGGCGTTATCGCAGCGCTATTCTGTATGATGTTATCCCGTTTCTTGAAAATGCTGCGCAAGCCTTCGGCAACACCTAAGTGCTCCCAGGATCTGCAGTCCATCGACGAATGGGCTGAAAAAAGACACGATGCGGATGCATTGTTCGCGGCGCAATGCCATGCTGAGGCGTTGCTGATATACGAAGCCATTTATGCACGGGATGCGCGTGCGCCGGGCCTACTGCTACGCTTAGGTCTCGTTTATGGCGCGACAGGACGACTCGATGAAGCCGAGAGCTTTCTTGCGCGTGCCAAACAGGCGGAGCCACACTCGATCGATTTGTTGAATGCACAGGCGAATCTGGCGTGGTTGCGCGCGCAATGGCCGCTGGCCGAAGAGCGATTTCGCGAGGCGCTCGCAATGGCGCCGGATAATCCTACCGTGTGGGCGAATCTTGGCTTGTGTTTACACGATGCAGGTAGGCTTGATGAGGCTGCGTCTGCGCTGATTCGCGCTATTGAGCTTGACCCGTTACATGTCGATGCGCGAGTCAATGCGGCACTTGTTTGTATGGACCGCGGCGAGGTTGCTGCTGCTGGTGTGCATTTGCAGTACGCATTGAAAGTCGCGCCGGATTTCCCCGATGTGCATGCCTTACGCGCGCAATGGTTATTACAGCAGGCTGATTATGCCGAGGGGTGGTGCGAATACGAATGGCGTTTTCGTAGCAGCGATGCGCGCTATCGCGAAGATACTGTCTTACCGCGCTGGGACGGTGCGAAGCGGGACAAGTTGATAATCTATGCCGAGCAGGGTTTGGGTGATCAAATCATGTTTGGCTCCTGTTTGAGCGATGTTTTGGAGTGCGTTTCGCATGTTGAGATCGAATGCGATCCGCGGCTCACTGGTTTGTTCGCGCGCTCTTTCCCCGCTGTGCGTGTGCATGCGCAAACGCCCGCTCTTGAACGGCCGTGGGCCGTTACAGAAACCGGGCGGGCGATGCAGATTCATTGCGGCAGCCTGCCGCAATTGTTTCGCCGGACTCGTGCTGAATTTCCAACGCATAGCGGTTATCTGTCTGCAGATGCCGTTAAAACGGCGCACTGGTTGCGCCAACTGGCTGGTCTCGGCGCCGGTCGCAAGGTTGGCATCGCCTGGCGCGGTGGTGTTCCGCGCACGCGCCAGGTCATGCGATCCATCCCGCTGATTCAATGGTTGCCCGTACTGCAAACGCAAGGCGTTTGCTTTGTCAGCTTGCAGCATGGACCGTGCGGTGAGGAGCTTGCGCAGATCAATGCGCTAGAGAACGTAAACGTTACCCACTGGACGCAGGCGATTGATGATTACGAAGAAACCGCCGCGCTGATTGGTGCGCTTGACTTAGTGATCACGGTTTGCAGTTCCGTCGTTCATCTGGCCGGAGCGCTTGGTAAACCAGTCTGGGTTTTGGTGCCAAGCTGTCCGGAGTGGCGTTATTTGCAGAGCGGTGAGACCATGCCGTGGTATCCGTCGGTGCACCTGTTTAGGCAAGTGCCACCTGGTGACTGGCGGGGGCCGGTCACTGCTATCCAGCAAATGCTGGAGGTGTATCAGCCATTAACCACGACATGAGATCAAGATGCTTGGCACGCTGTTAAAGCAAGGCTGGCTCGCCCTGACCGGCAACGCCCGCAAGGACGATCCGGGTAGTCACGCTGCGGCGCGTGATGGTGGCCTGGTCACCACGGAGGCCGTGCGTGCCGCGCTCCACGGCATGTTGCGCCAACCGCTTGCCCACCCGGCTAATGTCGACTATGAAATGGTGGCGCGCCTAAAGGCGGCCTCCGATAGTGCCGATTATTTGGTTGAACACATGATGGTGGCGCGTAATCTCGTAGAGCGCGCAGCATTGCTCGACTTTGCCATTGGCGAATGCAGTTTGATGGACGGTCTAGTCATGGAATTCGGTGTGTTTCGCGGTGAATCGCTGCGTTTCATCGCCAAACGTGTGGCGCAGAGTGTGCATGGTTTTGATTCTTTCGAAGGGCTGCCCGAAGACTGGACTTATTCTCAAAAGCAAGGCCGGTTTGCGCTTGATGGCAAGATTCCGGAATTTCGTGAAGCCAATATCTGTGTTTACAAGGGATGGTTCGACAAGACGCTGCCGACTTTTCTGGCTGCCCATCCGGGGCCGGCGCGCTTCATACATATCGATTGCGATATTTATTCGTCGACCCGTACGGTGTTGAATCTGCTGGCGCCGCGTCTTGTTAGCGGCAGCGTGCTCGTTTTTGACGAATACCTGAACTATCCTTCGTGGCGAGAGCATGAATTCAAGGCTTTTCAGGAATTCGTTGCCTCCCGACAGCTTCAATACCGCTACATCGGCTTTGCATCCTCGCATTCATCGGTCGCCATTGTGATTGTCTGATAAGGAGGCGTAAGTCAGGTCCTGCAGCCTGATGTGACGTTTTTCGTCAGTTTGTGCCGTTATCGAGTGCTGGCTTTGTGCCGCACATTCCCAATGCGCTGCAATACGTGCTCGATTTAATGAAACATTTGGCCCTTCGGGTTTGATTTTTAGATCTGACCCATCTGAATGGCACGTTTATCGCAGGCCGTCCCTGACGGTTTCGATCTATATTAAATGGTACAAAAATTGCTCTTTCTTTAGGGGCAGGCATGAAAACCGGTTTTCGTGCTTGTTTTATTATTAAGGAGATTTTTATGAAACGCATCCAACGGGGTTTTACCCTGATTGAATTGATGATCGTGGTGGCGATCATCGGTATTCTGGCAGCCGTCGCGTTGCCGGCGTATCAGGACTACACCATTCGTGCCAAAGTTTCGGAGTTGGTATTGGCGGCGGCGGGTTTCAAAACGACCATTGCGGAAAAAGCAACGGTCGATGGAACCCTGGCAAGCGCTGGTTCGGGCTTGACCGTTACCACTGCGGGCCGTATCGCGGGTGGCTCTGTTACGGGTGGGGGTATTGTCACGATCACGGGCAGCGCAACGTCTGTTGGCACAGCTGTGACCGTTATCCTGACGCCGTCGTTGGGCGGTGGTCGGGTGGCTTGGGCCTGTACCACGGGTTCAAGTGCGCTGTGGAAATACGTGCCAGCTGAATGCCGTCACTAAGCTGTTGTTTGTAAGCAGCACTGCAGTAATGGAAAACCCCTCGACCGAGGGGTTTTCTTTTTGTTGCATTCGATTTCTCAGACTTGAGCTGGTTGTAACGTGCGGTTTTTGGGGCTCGTATTTTTCTGCGTTACCGTGATTGCTGCTGAAATGGCGAGTAACAACTCGCGCGGCTACTTGATTAGTGGCGTATGCCTGGCGAACTGATCTTTTCACCCTTGTTAATGTCAGCCAGCGCCATTTCAATATCGCCATACTGCCGAGCGTCGGGGGGAAGGTCGTTGGCGCGCACCGACACATTGCACCACTGAAGTCTCTTGCGAATATCCCATATATCGCCGCGACTGGTGCGCCATGTCGGAAAATGAGCAATCGTGCCGCGGGACTCAACCAGATACTGGCCCCGTGCCCATTTGAACGCATGCTTCTCACGTGTGTGGCAGTCGAGGCAGGCCATATTGAGCTGGCCGAGCTTGCGTTGCATCAGGGCGCGTCCGGCAGCCGCCGCCTTGCGCGCACCGGCGCTTGATAAATCAGGGCGGATTACTGCGCCGTTGGACAGGTGGTGCAGGTAGACGGAAAGCGCGACGTTGTCGGCTTCCTGCATAGCGAACTCGGCACCAGTGGTGGCGCGCGCATGACGGGTAATAAATTCTTCCACGCCAAGCACCTTGTTCAGTCGCGCTTCGTAGCGCGGCATTTGCGCCGCCCAGCTCTTCAGCGTTGATTCCGGTGTGGCGTGGCAGGATGCGCAGGATTTACCGTGGACGCCGGCACGCACAAACAATTCCTTGCCACGGTCGAGTGCAAACATCGCAGGGTTTTCGGTTGGGTCGAGGTTGTCGCGTGTTTCTTTCGGTGGTGTTCGCGAATTCGGATTCTCCTGCGGATCGCCGAAGGTATGTACGACCTTCAGAGTCTTTAGAAAGGCGACGATATCGCGGATCTCAACAACATTGAACAGACGGTGCGCGCCCCACGGTGGCATGATCGAGCCCGGGTTGAAGGTGCGCGGATCATAGACGTAATTGAACAGCCACTCATCGCTGCGCGTAGCGCCAACCAGGGAGAGATCGGGCCCGACATTACCCGGTTGCGGCGGCGTGTCTTTGCCCATGACATGGCAGGCCACGCAACTGCCACCGCGCGTGCGGTCAAACGCCAATTGCCTGCCTTTTGCCGCGTCGCCTTCGAGCGGGACACTGAAATGGATGGTGCCGTTGCCAGGCGGTGTGGCGAGCGTGGTGAGGGTGCTATAGCCCGCCCAGTCGGTCTGTGGCCAGCTAGACCCCTGCGAGTCGACTTTTTGCCGCTGCCATGAGGCTGGCGCGGCTGAGCGCACCAGCTCAAGAGGGGCCGGACCGCGGACGCGTAGCGCAGGTTCGTTTCCTGCGGCTGGAGTGGGGTTGCACACTATCATCCCCAACGCGAGCCACAGGGTAGATCCGACAAGACGCAGTGTTCGAAGGGGGCGTTTCACGTTACGCAGCGACCGTGGTGTCAATGCTGCTCCTGTCACCCGCAGTGTCCGTCCAATTAATGGTGATCTTGTCGCCCGCTTTGGCACCTTTGACCCGAAAGCCAAGGAAGGGATTGCGCGAGACAGCCTGGCTCCATTGCACATCCAGCACGGTCTTGCCGTTGTGCGTGGCAATCACGCTTTGAATGTAATGTGCCGGCACCAGTTCGCCTTTTTCGTTTTTGCGCTGGCCGGTTTCCATCGGATGGCTCATCAGCACTTTCACGTCGGCCGCGTCGCCTTCAATCTTGGCGCGGATTTTCATCGGTTCTGCCATAACTGTCTCCTGATCGGTGCCGGGGCTGATCGCTGTTATAAATCAGCCGCCACAGCCGCCTATGGTTACCTTGACTTCTTTGGTCGCCGTGAAGAATTTTCCATCGGCTTTGATCACCGCAATCACGTTGGAGGTCTGCCCCATTTTTAAACGCGTTGAAACGTAACTCTCGGCACTGTTTGAAAATTCGAACGTACTGCTGAGTGGGAAGGGGTTCTTGTCGACCACGATCGAGATGCTCTGGGTATTGGGAATCTTGCTCGTCACGGTGACAGGTACCTGTGCGCCGTTCTCCGCAATTTCCGGCGCGGTAATCTGGATGTCACGGCTGGCCGTTGGCGCAGAGACGCCAAGCGCCTTCAAAGCGTCGCTACTCGACTTCGACTCAAAGCCGGTTTTGTTCCAGACGGCGGCGAATGCCGTGCGCACGCCAAGCAGGCTTGCGACGGTTACCGTGGACGCTGCCAGCAATAATTTGACGATCGATCTACGCAATGTATTCATGAATGATTTCGCGCATTTGCGCGCTATTGGTGTCGAGGGGGGAGATTTTATGCGAAAACCGTCCCGCTTCGTAATACGCAGGCGTTTGATGGAAATAACCTTCGGTTACAACCGTGATAGGGCAGTGGAGCGCTAAAACTGTTAAATTTTCAATTTCAGGCAACCCATTCGGAGCAATCATGACCCTCGACAAGCTTCTGCAGGCGCAGGGTTTTGGCACGCGCAAGGCATCCCAGAGGATGATCGTTGATGGTCGGGTCAGTGTGTCCGGCGTGGTGGTTACCGATTATCAACACCACTTCGAACCGGAGTTGCTTTCAATCTCGGTCGATGGCCAGCCCTGGGTATGTCGTCAGCGGATTTATCTGGTGCTGAACAAGCCCGCCAACTTTGAATGCTCGCGCAAACCCAGCCATCACCACGCTGTACTTACACTTTTGCCCCCGCTATTTCTGGCGCGCAATACGCAACCTGTCGGGCGCCTTGATCACGACACGACGGGCATGCTTTTATTCTCCGATGATGGCGGCTTCATTCATCGGCATTCGTCACCGAAGCATCACGTGACCAAGACCTACGAGGCGACGACCCAGGATGTGGTGACGCCCCAATTGATTGCAAAACTGCTCGCGGGAGTGCAGTTGAGGGACGAGCCTGCGCCGCTGAAGGCATTGTCTTGTCGGCAGCTGGCTAATCACAGGCTTGAGATCGTCCTCGATCAGGGCAAATATCATCAGGTCAAGCGCATGCTGGCGGCAGAGGGGCATCATTGCGTTGCGCTTGCGCGTACCGCGATCGGCAGCCTGAGGTTGGAAGACCTTGATCTTCCGATAAGCCAATGGTGCTTTTTGAGCGAGGCGCAGTTGAGTTTGCTAAAGAAGACGGGGGCTGCCGGCGCTACTAATTGACGGTCACTCTGTTCGGCAGTAGGACAGAATTAGGCCCGTATCGGGTTTTGTAGGTTTTACCGCTATTTTCAAATGCGCAAATGTTGGCGCCTACTTCCCACGTAACCAATGCCCCGACTTGCCGCCCTTTTTTTCGACCAGTTCGATGTCGAGCAAGCGCATGCCACGATCGACTGCTTTGCACATGTCGTAGACGGTTAGTAGTCCGGCGGATACGGCGGTGAGCGCCTCCATTTCAACGCCGGTGCGATCACAGGTTGCGGTGGTGACGGTGCAGATAACGGACTGTCGTTTGCGGTCGATCTTAAATTCGACTGTGATGCGCGTCAGGCCGATTGGGTGTGCGAGCGGTATCAATTCTGATGTGCGCTTGGCACCCTGGATGGCGGCGATGCGGGCGATACCGAGGACATCACCTTTTTTTGCGGTACCGCCGGTTATCATCGCCAGCGTGGTTTTTTGCATTTCAATGCGGCCGCATGCCACCGCAACCCGTTCTGTTTGTGGCTTGGCGCCGACATCGACCATATGTGCCTGACCGTGGGCGTCAAAGTGGGTTAGCTTTTTCAATATACAGCTCCGGTTTGTAATTGGCGTGGGTTGGCCTTCCGTCAGCCTTATGAACATGATGCTATCGGGTTTATCATAGCACTGTGAAAGCCACCAAAATCCTGCTTGCCTGTGTGCTGTTTGCGGTTCCCGCCGCCATCGGCCAAAACCTGCCTGATCTTGGTGATGTCTCGCAAAGCGAGATGACTGCTCTGCAGGAACGGCGGCTCGGCGAGAGCATTATGCTCGAAGTGCGCGCCGACCCTTCGTATTCCGAGGATACGGAGATCACCGATTACTTGAATTCCATTGGGAACAAGCTGGTTGGCGCCAGCGCGGACTCGAGGCAGGAATTCAATTTTTTCCTGATGATGGATAGCCAGGTCAACGCCTTTGCCTTGCCGGGCGGGTTCGTCGGTATCAACTCTGGGCTGATGTTGACCGCGCAAAGTGAATCCGAACTCGCGGGGGTGATGTCGCACGAAATCGGTCACGTTGTGCAGCGCCATTTTGCGCGTATGTTGTCCGCACAGAAAGACACCCAGCTGATGGCGCTGGCCGGGCTGGCGATTGCCATTCTTGCTTCACGTTCGAGTTCCCAGGTTTCACAAGCAGCGATGATCGGCTCGCAGGCCGGCAGCATCCAAAGCTCGCTAAATTTCACGCGTGCCAATGAACAGGAAGCGGACCGCGTGGGCTTTCAGATTCTCGAGAAGGCCGGTTTTGATCCGGCTGCGATGGCGCTGTTTTTTGAGCGCATGTTGAACGCCACGCGCTTTTATCAGACCACGGCACCCGCGTATCTGCGTAGCCATCCGCTGACCACCACCCGGATCTCGGATATGCAGAATCGCATGCAGAACCTGCAATACAAGCAGGTCCCGGACAGCCTGGAGTTTCAGCTCATGCGGGCCAAGCTGAGGGCGGCCCAGGATACACCTGCGGAGAGCGTCAAATTCTTCGAGGAAAGTCTGAAGGAGCGCAAATATCTCAGCGAGGTGGCCAGCCGCTTTGGCTTGGTCGAGGCGCTGGCGCGTGCCCGCGATTATGTCCGCGCCGCGCGTGAATTGAAGATATTGCGTGCAGCATTGCCGCCGCATCCGGCGATTGAATCACTGTCGGCTCGACTATTGGCGGCCACAGGAGATATCGCCGGTTCACTGCGTGCTTATCGCGAGGCTTTACGTAATTTTCCGGGTTACCGTGCGTTGATCTACAACTATGCCGAGTCTTTGCTGCGGATCAACCAACCGCAGGAGGCGCTCAAGCTTATTGACAGCAGACTGTCTAATGCCGTGGCCGACTACAAACTCTATCAGTTGCAGGCAAGGGCATACGCAGCCCTCAACAAGGGCATGCAGCAGCATCGCGCCCTCGCCGAGGCGAATTACCGTCTGGGCAACATTCGTGCGGCGATCGAACAATTACTGCTCGCGCAGCGGGCCGGGGACGGCGATTTTTACCTCCAGTCGAGCGTGGATGCGCGTCTGCGGGAGTTGCGAGCGCTGGATAAAGACAACCGCAAAGACGGTCGGAAATAAGCTCATCCCGCCAGTGGTTTGACTAACGTCAGTAAGAACCCGGTGGTTCCGCAGGCGGCAATGACGGTGATAATCCCCGCTTTGTAGCGCCATATCGCCACAAACGCAGCAACGCCCATCAGCGCCGAGACCCAGTCAAAGCCGCCACCCCACCCGGCTGGCCAGAGGATATGGCTGGCAAAAAAAGCTGCCAGATTCAAAATGACGCCGACAACCGCCGCCGTAATGCCGGTCAGCGGTGCGGTGAATTTCAAATTGCCGTGTGTGGTTTCGATCAATGGGCCGCCGAGAAAGATCATGATGAAGCTCGGCAAAAAAGTGAAGTAGGTGACGACTGTCGCCGCAACCACGCCCGCCAGTGCCATTTGCTCAGGCCCAAACAACTGTTTGGTCCAGCCGCCGACGAAGCCGATAAAAGTCACCACCATGATCAGCGGCCCGGGGGTGGTTTCACCCAGCGCAAGCCCGTCGATCATTTGCGATGCGCTTAACCATTGGAATTGTTCGACGCCGCCTTGGTAGACGTAAGGCAGTACCGCATAAGCACCGCCAAAGGTGAGTAACGCGGCCTTGGTGAAGAACCATCCCATTTGTGAGAGCGTGTGTTCCCAGCCGACCGTTGCCATTAGCGCCGCCATCGGCACCAGCCAGAGCGCTGCACCCCACAGACACACGCGTACAACGCGTGACCAATTGAACAGCGCGTGCGCCGGGGTTGGCGTTTCGTCGTCAATAATGGCGGCAGCGGCGCCGCTTTTGGCGCTGCCATGTCCGCCGCCGATGGCAAAGTATGCCGGGTAATAGCGTCCGCCAAGATAGCCGGCGAGGCCGGCGCCGAGGATGATCCATGGAAACGGCAAATTAAAGGCAAAAATGGCGACAAACGCGATCGCCGCAATCATCCAGAGCGCGGCGTTTTTGAGGGCGCGGCTGCCGATGCGATGTGCTGCAAACAGAACGATGGCGATCACTGCCGGTTTGATGCCGTGTAAAACCCCGGCCACCGCCGGCAGATCGCCGTAGCTCATGTAGATCCACGACAAGCCGATCAAAACAAAAAGCGATGGCAGCACGAACAAAACGCCGGCGATGATCCCGCCCAGGGTTTTATGCATTAGCCAGCCGATATAAATGGCAAGTTGTTGTGCTTCCGGGCCGGGTAAAACCATGCAGTAATTCAGTGCGTGCAGGAAGCGCTGTTCGGAGATCCAGCGTTTCTTCTCGACCAGATCCTGGTGCATGATCGCAATCTGGCCAGTGGGGCCGCCAAAGCTGATGCAGCCGAGCTTGAGCCAATAAAAAAAGGCTGCGCCAATGCTTACAGCGTCTGGTGTTTGGGCTTCTGATGGATTATTTTTAATCGCAATTTTCCGGTTGTTGGCCTTGAGGGCAGTTAGCAAGCGCGCAGTTATGCTGCTTTATGGTATTGTATTTTATTGTTTATCCGGGCTGTTGACGGCTGACTGTTTGCATTAATGACCATCATAAAAAAAATCGGCAAATACGAAATAGTGCGCGAACTGGGCAAAGGCGCGACCAGTTGCGTCTATGAGGCGATTGATCCGTTTGTCAGCCGCCGTGTCGCCATCAAGGTGGTGTTGGCCGAGGCGCTCCGCGACAAGGATCACGGTAAACGTTACCGCAAGCTGTTCCTGACCGAGGCTTCGCTTGCAGGAAAACTGTCGCACCCTCACATCATCAGTATATATGACGCGGTGGCCGACGATGAGGCTAGTTACATTGTCATGGAGTATGTCGACGGCACGACGCTTGAAAAGTATGCGCGCCCTGATCACCTGCTGCCTGTGAACAAGGTGATCGAGATCATTTTCAAGTGTACCAAAGCGCTTGATTTCGCTGCCAGACAGGGCGTTATCCATCGCGATATCAAGCCGGCAAACATCATGTTGACCGGTGAAAACGATATCAAGATCACCGATTTTGGCGCGGCGCAAACTTCGGCCACGGAAACCACGCAAATTACTGGCATTGGTTCCCCAGCCTATATGTCGCCGGAACAGGTCAGGGAGCAATCGTTATCGCACCAGACCGATATCTTTTCGCTGGGGGTAGTGCTCTACCAGATGCTGACTGGCAAGCTGCCGTTCCTGGCCACCAACAATTATTCGATGATTTACCAGATCATCAATGCCCCGGCACCACGCCCAAGTGATTCACGACCGGATATTCCGCCCCAGCTTGACGCCATCGTACTGCGCGCGTTGCAGAAAAATACCGCCGGTCGTTATCAGGCGTGGGAGGCGTTTTCACGCGATCTGGTCGCGGTTTTTGGCAATTTGCAGAAGCCGGAGAAAAACATCCCGGACAGTGAAAAGTTCAACGTCCTGCGTCAGATCACGTTTTTCAAAAATTTTGCCGATGTTGAATTGTGGGAAGTGTTGCGCATTACGGCTTGGCACAAGTTTCCGGCAAATCATGTCGTGATCAAAGAGGGCGATCTCGGCAAGTCGTTTTTTACGATCGCCGCCGGCGAGGTCCGGGTCACGAAAAATACGAAATTGCTGAATGTGCTGCGCGCGGGGGATTGTTTTGGCGAAATGGCGTATCTCGGCAAGAAGCAATTTCAGCGCTCGGCGAGCGTGGTTTCTTCAACCGATGTCACCTTGATTGAAATCAAGGCCGAGGCACTCGCCAACGCAAGCGAGATCGTGCGGCACCAGTTCAACGGCGCTTTTTTGGAGATCCTGGTGGATCGCCTGTCGATGGCGAACACCCGTTTGTCGCAGTTGCTGGCCGACAAGAATATCAGCGTGTTTTAGTCTGTCCGTGGCGCTTAAAGCCTGTGCGGCCGGCGCTGTGCATTAAATGGTTTGAATAATGAAGCGGCTGTGCCGCTTGTGGGGGAAAGATATGAATTTTGACAAAGAACTCGACACCCGCGGACTCAATTGCCCGTTGCCGATACTTAGAACCAAGAAGTCGCTGACCGATATGCAATCCGGGCAACTGCTCAAGGTGCGAGCAACCGACCCGGGTTCGGTGAAGGACTTTCAGGCCTTTGCCAAACAAACCGGTAACGAGTTGGTGTCGTCGGAAACCATCGATACCGAGTTTGTTTTCTTTATGAAAAAGAAATAAGCGCGTAACGGTCGAAATTGCCTGCTGGGGCAGCTTGTTTATGCAGGCTTGCCCAGCTTCGTTAGCTGGGCCTGCAATTTCGCCAGCGTGTCGTCGAACTGTGCGAGGCGTGCACGTTCCTGCTCAACCACCGCTGCGGGCGCCCGATCAACGAAACTGGCGTTGGAGAGTTTCTGGCGGGCTTTTTCAGCCTGGATTGACTGCGCGCCGATTTCCTTGTTGATGCGCGCCAGTTCCGCGGCGACATCGATCTCGACTTTCAGCATGAGCTTGAATTCGCCGACGATGGAGAGCGGCGCATCGGTGGCCGGCAGTTCGCCTTCGACTACCATGACGCTTTCCAGTTTGCCGAGAAACTGCAGGTAAGGCATCAGCGGATCGAGAACGCTGCGATTGCCCGCAACGATCAGCGGTGGCCGTTTGTCGGGGCCAAGATCCATTTCGCTGCGCAAAGAGCGGCAGGCGGCGACCAGCGCCTTGAGGGTGTCGACTTGCGCCACCGCCGCGGCGTCGCATTGTGCGGAGTCGTGCACGGGATAAGGTTGCAGCATGATGCTGGCACCTGATTTGCCGGCGAGTGGGCCGACCGTCTGCCACAGTTCCTCGGTAATAAACGGAATGATCGGATGCGCAAGCCGCAGCACGCTCTCAAGCACGCGTACCAAAGTGCGTCGCGTGGCGCGCTGTTGCGCCGCGTTGCCGCTACCCATTTGCACCTTGGCCAGTTCGACATACCAGTCGCAGTATTCGTCCCATACAAATTCATAAATCGCACGCGCTGCGTTATCGAAGCGGTATTCGTCGAACCCGCGTTCAACTTCGAGACTGGCCTGCTGCAGTCGGCTGAGGATCCAGCGGTCGGCCGGTGAAAACTCCAGCGGCAAAGATTCATCCAGACCAACGTCCTTATCGTCGCAATTCATCAGCACGAAGCGCGTCGCATTCCACAGCTTGTTACAGAAATTACGGTAGCCTTCGCAGCGGCCGAGATCGAAATTCAGCGTGCGTGTAAAGGTGGCCAGAGAGGCGAAGGTAAAGCGCAGTGCATCGACGCCGAACGACGGAATTCCGTTCGGATAGTTCTTGCGCACATATTTGGCGATTTTTTCCTTGTGTTCGGCGCGCAACAATCCAACGGTGGATTTTTCCAGCAGCGCATCAAGCCCAATGCCGTCGATCAGGTCGAGCGGATCGAGCGTATTACCTTTCGATTTCGACATCTTTTGGCCCTCGGCATCGCGCACGAGGGCGTTGATATAGACGTGCCGGAACGGGACCTTGCCGGTGAAATGCAGGGTCATCATGATCATCCGCGCAACCCAGAAGAAAATGATGTCGAAGCCGGTGACCAACACCGATGACGGCAGAAAGGCGTTAAGGTCGGCTGTTTTATCGGGCCAACCGAGTGAAGTAAACGGTACCAGGGCGGACGAGAACCAGGTGTCGAGAACGTCATCGTCGCGTTTGAGCGACCCGCTATACCCGTTGGCGGTGGCCTGGGCGCGCGCATCTTCTTCGCTGCGCGCGACGTAGATACGGCCGTCATCGGCGTACCAGGCGGGAATCTGGTGGCCCCACCACAACTGGCGCGAAATGCACCAGTCCTGGATGTTTTCGAGCCACTGGTTGTAGGTTGATGTCCAATGCTCCGGATAGAAGCGGACTTCACCTTTCTCTACGGCGGTCAGTCCGCTCTTCGCTAGCCCGTCCATACGCACGAACCATTGATCGGTGAGCATCGGTTCGACGATGGCGCCGGTGCGTCCGGAACGCGGCACCCTGAGCTTGTAGGGTTTTTCCGAGACCAGAAGTCCCTGCGCAGTTAGATCGGCAAGAATTTGTTTGCGTGCGGCAAAACGGTCCAGCCCCTGATAAGCGGGCGGGGCGCGGTCGTTAATTCGGGCCTCCAGCGTCATCACTGGGAGGATTTCAAGATGGTGGCGCTGGCCAACCGCGTAGTCATTGAAATCGTGGGCCGGGGTGATCTTCACGCAGCCAGTGCCGAATTCGCGGTCGACATAATCGTCGGCGATCACCGGGATCGTGCGTCCGCACAGGGGCAGTTCGACGCGCTTGCCGACAAGCTGGGCGTAGCGTTCGTCGTCCGGGTTAACCGCGACGGCAACGTCGCCGAGCATCGTTTCCGGACGGGTGGTTGCCACTACTAGTGAACCGCCACCCTCGGCGAAGGGATAACGTATTTCCCAGATCTTGCCGTCTTCTTCCTCGCTGTCGACCTCAAGGTCGGACACCGCGGTGCCCAGCACCGGGTCCCAGTTGACCAGCCGTTTGCCGCGGTAGATTAGGCCCTCTTCGTGCAGGCGCACAAAGACCTCGGCGACCGCGCGCGACATACGCTCGTCCATCGTGAAGTAACCGGCGCGCTGGCCGTCGCAGCTGGCGTAATCCCAGTTGCCCGAGGCGCCAAGGCGGCGCATCTGGCGCGTGATGGTCGAGCCTGATTGCTGCTTCCATTCCCAGACGCGTTTGACGAAAGCTTCGCGTCCGAGGTCGTGGCGTGATTTCTTCTCGGCTTCGAGCTGGCGTTCGACCACGATTTGCGTGGCGATCCCGGCGTGATCCGTTCCAATCACCCAGTTGGTATTGTGACCGCGCATGCGATGCAGGCGGATCAGCGCATCCATCAGCGTTTGCTGGAAGGCGTGTCCCATATGTAGCGTGCCGGTGACGTTCGGCGGCGGCAGCTGGATGCAGTAGGCGGGGGCGGCCTGGTCGCTCGATTGTGCGAAGTAGCCGCTTTTCTCCCACTCGGGGTACCAGCGGCTTTCGATCGCGTGCGGTTCAAAGCTTTTTGCGAGTTCCATGGTGGCGGTCGTTCCGGTAGCAATTCGTGCAAGGGCCGGCATTATACCGGTGGAGCGTGCGCCTGCCGTCGTTCCGGCGGGCGTGCTGTTGCCGCTTGGTGCCGCTGGCGTGTGGCTGTGCAAGGCCATTTCCATGGAGGCGCGTACCATGGCATCGATATCTGCAGTCAGCTTGCCACTGACTTTGTGCAGCGCTTCCTCGGATGTTTTCATAGCCAGTGGCATGGCGTCCAACACGTCTGTCGGCATCCCGCCCTCTTCGAAGATATCGGTGAGGGTTGGAATTTCTGCTTCGGTATCGACTACATCGGTCAGGGTGGGCACCGCCTCGGTGGGCGGTGATACGGCTCTGCCAAGGCGGTGTCTGCCAAGCAACGCATCCGCGCGGCCCATGATGTCTTCGGCGTCCGACCCAACGTTTTCGTCGTCGGCGGTCATCGGTTATTGCGCGCGTTTGCTAAGGTCGTGCGAGCGTATATCGTAGCCGCGATCGCGATAGAACTTGAAGCGGTCGCGTGCCTGTCGGCGGTCGTCTTCATCAATGCTGACGATTTCGATCAGGCGCTGGAAACGGCTGAAGAACGGCGGTAATTCATGGCGCAAATTAAGCAGCACGTCGTCGTGCGCTGGATTGGCGCCGTCACAGTCAACGATGATGGGCGTGACAGCTGCCAGTTTGTCGTCTGCGCTGCAGTGAGGAACAAAGCTGATCGGCGCTATCGTCCACAGCATACGGCTAAATTTCTGTCCGGCCTCATGGTCGGCGCAGAAAGCCATGACCTGCAGCCCTTGCGCATAGGCTTTGGCGCTGAGCTTGCAGGCGGTCTTTAGCTTGTCTTCGACGTGAAAGTAGAAATCGATCTGTGTCATGCGGCTGCGCGGTCTAATGAGCGCCGTTGTGCCCGCACCGTCATAATTTGGACGCGCGTTTGATTAGGAATTGCGTCAGCAAAGGCACGGGTCGGCCTGTCGACCCCTTCTCCTTGCCACTTTTCCAAGCGGTGCCGGCAATGTCGAGATGCACCCATTTGAATTTTTTCGTGAAGCGGGCGAGGTAGCAGGCGGCGGTGACGGCGCCGGCCGGGCGGCCGCCGATGTTAGCAAAATCGGCAAAGTTGCTGCGCAGTTGCTCCTGATACTCTTCATGCAGCGGCAGATGCCAGGCGCGGTCTCCCGAGGTTTCACCGGCTTTGAGAACTTCGGCGGCGAGCGCGTCGTCGTTCGCAAACAGGCCGCTGACGACATGGCCCAAGGCGATGACGCAGGCGCCGGTCAGTGTTGCGATATCAATCACCGCCTGCGGTTTGTAGCGTTCGGCATAGGTCAGTGCGTCACACAGGATCAGCCGTCCCTCGGCGTCGGTATTGAGGATTTCAACCGTCTGACCCGACATGGTGGTCACGATGTCGCCAGGTTTGGTGGCGTTTCCGGCAGGCATGTTTTCCGTCGCCGGAATGATGCCGACAACGTTTATGCGCAGCTTCATCTCGGCGATCGCCTTGAGTGTGCCGAGGACGCTGGCGGCTCCGCACATGTCGAATTTCATTTCGTCCATTTCAGCGCCCGGCTTGAGCGAGATACCGCCGGTGTCGAAGGTGACGCCTTTACCGACCAAGGCGACCGGTTTTTCAGCGACCGCGCCGCCGCTGTATTCAACGATGATCAGTTTGGGCGGTTCGACGCTGCCGCGCGCCACCGAGAGCAGCGCGCCCATGCCGAGCTTTTCCATCTGCGTGCGTTCGAGCACGGTCAATTTCATACGGTAATGTTTGGCCAGATCGCGTGCCACCTCGGCAAGGTGGGTTGGCGTGCAAACGTTGCCCGGCAGATTGCCGAGGTCACGTGCGAGGCTGACACCGTGCGCGATGGCGAGTCCTTGTTCCAGACCAGTGGCTGCAAGGCGTTGGGTTGTTGCATCATCAATGCCGAAGGTGATGCGGCGCAATGCCGGTTTCGTTTTTTCCGGCCGGCTTTTCATCTGGTCAAAGCGGTAGGTGGCGGCGCGAGCGGCAACCACCGCCTGCGCAATACGCCAACCAATGTCGCGTTTTGTGACGGCGCACTCGGGCAGGTGTATCCAGGCGTCGGTGGCACCGGTCGTATTGAGCGCGCTGATGGCGGCCGCAACTGCATCCCGGTACTGCCTGTCGCGAAACTCTTCCGCGGGTCCGAGTCCGACCAGCAAAACGCGTTCTGCTTTGATGTTCGGCAATGCTTGCAACAGCAGTGTGCTGCCTGCCTTGCCTTCCATGTCACCACGTTTGAGGATACGCGTCAGGTAGCCTTTGGAGGCGCGGTCGATTTGGGCCGCTGCGCTGGAGAGTTTTCGCGATGAGAAGACACCGACAACGCTGCAAGCGGTTTGAGTGTTCTCCGAGATGCCGGCTTTTATGCTAAATTCCAAGAGGTTCTCCTGTGGTCGCATGTGATCGGAAACTGCTGATTATATTCGCCGATTATCTTCGTTATTCTGCGGAAAATCAAAGCGCGACCGAGTGAAAATATTCTCTCAATCAATAGTTCGCGAGTGCACCGGTACCGCGGTGGCGACGTTTGTCGTACTGCTGGGAATTACGGTCGCCACTCAGTTGGTGCGATTTCTGGGACTCGCCGCCGGCGGTTCGATCACCTTCTCTGGTGTGTTCGCGCTGCTCGCCCTTACGGCCTTTAACTATCTGCCGGTTTTGTTGTCGTTGACGCTTTTTATTGCCGTGTTGATGACCCTCACGCGCAGCTACCGCGATTCGGAAATGGTGGTCTGGTTTAGTGCCGGCATTAGCCTGGTGCAATGGATGAGGCCGGTCCTCACATTTGCGGTGCCGGTGGTCTTGCTGATTGCCTTGCTGAGTCTCGTTTTATCGCCGTGGGCGATCACCAAGAGCGAGGAATTTCGTAGTTATATGGACAGCCGCGACGATGTCTCGCAGGTGACGCCGGGTGTTTTCCGTGAGTCGAGGCAGAGCGAACGCGTGTATTTCGTCGAGAATGTCAACGAAGGTGAAAATACGGTCGCCAATATTTTCGTCAGCTCGACACAACATCAGAAAACCGGTGTGATGGTGGCGCGACGAGGGTTTCTGCAGACGGCCGAGAACGGGGATCATTTCCTGGTTTTGCTGAATGGTCGTCGATATGAGGGGACGCCCGGAACACTTGAATACAAGATCAGCGAATTTGAGCGCTATGCTATGCGTCTGGAGGTGCACGGTATCAAGGCGGCGCTGCCTTCTGCAAAATCGATATCGACGCTTCAGTTGGTCGGTACTCCGGGGCCCGTTTATCGGGGCGAACTGGTTTGGCGGATCGGACTGCCGTTGTCGGCCTTGCTGTTGGCTTTGTTTGCAATCCCATTGTCGTACGTCAATCCGCGTGCCGGGCGGTCGTTGAACCTTGTGCTGGCGATACTTTTTTATATGATTTACAACAACCTCCTCAGCATTTCTCAGGCATGGGTGGCGCAGGAGAAAATCGGTCTGGCGGCGGGTTTGTGGGGCGTTCATCTGATCATGTTGGTGATACTTCTCATATTGTTTATGCGGCGCCTGACACTTTTTTCGATTACGCGAATGTTTGGCTTCCGATGAAAGTCATCCGTCGTTATTTGACCGCCGAGATCACCGCCTCGATCCTGCTGGTATTTGGCGCGCTGTTGATGCTGTTTGCTTTTCTTGACTTGATCCGCGAGCTCGGTGAGCTGGGTAAGGGTAGTTACCGCTTGATGCACATCGTTTCTTTTGTGCTGCTAAGTCTGCCGGGGCATATCTACGAGCTCTTCCCTATTGCTACCCTGATAGGCACGTTGTTTGCGCTCGCCCAACTTGTTGCGAGTTCTGAATACACGGTGATGCGGGTGTCGGGGGTTTCAGTGCCGCGTATGGCGTTTACGCTGGTGCGCGTCGGATTGCTTTTTGCATTGCTGACTTTTGTCATCGGTGAATTCGTCGCGCCACCGGCTGAGCGATTCGCGCAGCAGTTGCGCGCAAAGGCGATCACCGGTGTGATTGCGCAGGAATTTCGCTCCGGTCTGTGGGTTAAGGATGAACGGTATTTCGTCAACGTCACGCAGGTTTTACCGGATGCAGTGTTGCTGGGCGTGCGAATTTTTGAATTTGACAAGGATATGCGTTTGCGTCAAATGAGTTTGGCCGAGCGCGGCGAATACATTTCAAATAACCAATGGCGCCTGCGCAATATTGTTCAAACTAATTTTGATGATGGCAAGATGCGGGTCAGCCGTATCGAAGAATTGGAATGGCATTCGGTGATCGATCCGAACCTTCTGAGCGTGTTACTTGTCGTGCCTGAGCATATGTCGGCGTGGAATCTTTATTCATATGTCCAGCACTTGCGGGAAAACAATCAACAGGCGTCACGTCACGAGATTGCTTTTTGGAACAAGATGCTTTATCCGCTGGCCGTTCTGGTGATGATGGTTCTGGCTCTGCCGTTTGCTTACGCGCAGCAGCGCGCTGGCGGTGTTGGAGCCAAGGTTTTTGCCGGCATCATGCTTGGTATCGGCTATGTCACCCTGGGCCGCCTTTTTACTTATCTGGGTTTGTTGCGTGAATGGTCGCCGTTTTGGAGTGCCGCATTGCCAACGGTCATTTTTCTGCTGTTGGCGACTGCAATGATGTGGTGGGGCGAGCGGCGCTAGTGGCGCGCTGCGTAACGGGCTCTACGCGTTCGGCTTTACGATTAACCGTGTCCCGGCAATGCGGTCGTGCAGGAACTGGCGTTCGCGATCGATCAGTGCCCAGGCAAAACCAAGTCCACATAGTCCAAGGGATAGCAAGGCGAGCAAATAGCGCCTCACTGCCAATGGGACGGTGACCGGGCCACCGCCTGCCGCGGTGAGATGTATGCGCCAGGTTTTCATCGGCAAGGTTTGACCGCTGCGGCTCCAGCAATAGACAAAATAGGCGCCTGTAATGCCCAGCAGCCATATTTGCAGTAGCGGACGTTGCAGCGCTGAATCCAGCGCTTGTGCGAAGAAAAGGAACACCCAGGTGCAGATAAAAAGGACGGCTGCCAGAAGTAGCGCCTCGTAGGCCAAACTGCCGATGCGCCGCGCTATACCGGCAACGGCGTCCGCGTTAGGCGTTTGCAGATGGCCGTTGGTTTGCGGCAAAGGCTTTATTGCGCCGTCCCTGCGTCGGTCGCGGTTTCGCCGGCGGCGGGTTCTGATTTGGCGAGCGACTGTTGGTACTGCTGCCATTGCAGCTTTACCTCTTCGCGCTTGGCCGGCGGCAGCTTTTTGATCGCGAGATATTTTTGCCGCGCAGTACGCCGTTCTTCGGATGACAGTCGTGCCCAGTCACGCATCCGTTCCTGCAGCCGCAACTGTTCATCTGGTTTTAGCTTCGGATAACTGTTGGCGACCTTGACCCATTTTTGTCGGCGTGTGGTGTCGAGTTCGGCCCAGTGCTCTTTTAACGGGGCGAGCGCTTCCTGTTGGGCGGGTTTTAATTCGACCCAGTCCGGTCTTGCTGGTTTTTGTGGCGCTGGGATCGCCGCGCCAAAAGCTGTTCCGAGCAAGCCAAAAAAGATAATTATTGCGAAGAACGTTTTAGCCATGCTTCAAAACCACTGTCTAAATAAGCGCTGATCGGGAGTTCCCCGGACAGCAGGTTGGCGTCGATTTCGGCAATGTCGTTGTACTTTATAACGACCTGCCAGTAAGTAACCCCAATAATACCGATGGCCAGCATGCTGGCGGCTACCAGATTGCGCAGGTTAAAGTGGGGGCTGTGAGTGATGCGGAAAGCAATGTCTCCAGCCCAAGCGAGGGCAAAGGACTGCTGCGGGGCTTCACGATAGTGCTCAAGCGCAGCCAGTCGTGCCGACTGGAGCTGATAGAGGGACCCCTGCTTAATCCGATCGAGATCCCGATCCAGGTGCTGGACGATTTGTTTGGCCAGATCCTGTTCATTCATAACGAAATTCCTTTTTCTTTCAAAAAGCCGGAAAGAGAATGCACTGCTCTGGAGCAGTGCGTTTTAACGCTTCCCTCCGAGCAGCCCATTGCTGCTGCCGCTGCCGACACGTCCAGTTCCTCCCAGTAACGCAGCAGAAAGGCCTGGCGTTGACGTTCCGGTAGTTTTCTTATTGCTTTTTCAATAATTTCAAGCGTTTGCGCTTGCTGTAGTTGATCGGACGGCGCTTCCTGAGGGTTTGCATCTGCCGCCGCCGCCAAACTTTCTAGCGGGTCGTGGTCATCGCTGTCATCCGGGCCCGACAGGGATGAAACCTGGGTTGTCCAGAGGTTGCGGACTTTTTGCCGCCTGAAATGGTCGCGCATCGTGTTTTGCAGGATGCGCTGGAACAGCATGGGCAGTTCGGTGTCAGGACGCGCCGAGTACTTCTCGGCGAGTTTCATCATCGAATCCTGAACGATATCGAGTGCGAACTGCTCGTCGCGTACAGCAAAGCACATCTGTTTGAACGCGCGGCGTTCAACAGAGGCCAGAAAGTCCGAGAGTTCCTTACGGGTAGCCAGTGAAATCCGCCTCGTTGATTGAGTGTAGCCACCACAAGTCTGCTCACAGATTGATGGCCGCCCTGCATGATTTAGTGAATAACGCTCGGCGCGAATTGCCGTTTACCGCCCCGGTCTTGTCGCCGGCATCAGCGGAGGCATCTTAACAAATTAGCTTGGCCGCGCAAGCGCTTGCGCGTCTTTGCCGGATAGCCAAGATGATCATGCTGTTTAATCAGGCTCTTAGCTTGACCAAAACGCCCGTCACAGGTATCTTCACCGGTTCTTTGCATTTCTCGAAAATCGGCAAGGTTTACTATGGAACTTAGTGGCGCGGAGATTACGATACGGTGCCTGCAGGAAGAGGGGGTCGAGTACGTGTTCGGCTATCCCGGCGGTTCGGTGCTGTTTATTTACGACGAATTGTCCAAACAGGACAAGGTCAAGCATGTGCTCGTGCGTCATGAGCAGGGGGCCGTCCATGCGGCGGATGGTTATGCGCGCTCAACCGACAAGGTTGGTGTTGCGCTGGTGACCTCGGGGCCCGGCGTGACCAACGCGGTAACCGGCATTGCGACTGCTTATATGGATTCGATCCCGCTGGTGATTATCACCGGTCAGGTGCCGACGCACGCCATCGGGCAGGACGCTTTCCAGGAATGCGATACGGTTGGCATTACGCGCCCTTGCGTGAAGCACAACTTTCTGGTCAAGGACGTGAAAGATCTCGCGTTGACCATGAAGAAGGCCTTTTATATCGCGCGCACAGGACGTCCGGGACCGGTCGTGGTCGATATACCGAAGGATGTGACTTCGCATACGACCGAGTTTGTTTACCCGAAAACCATCAGCATGCGTTCATATAATCCGGTGCTCAAAGGGCATGCAGGGCAGATCAAAAAAGCGATCCAGCTGCTGTCACGCGCCAAGCGGCCGATGATTTATGTCGGGGGCGGCACAATATTGGGCAACGCGTCGGCGGAGTTGACGCAGCTGACCAGGATGCTTGGTTTTCCCTGCACCAACACGCTGATGGGGTTGGGCTCGTATCCTGCAACCGACCGCCAGTTTGTCGGAATGTTGGGCATGCACGGCACCTATGAAGCCAATATGGCGATGCAAAATTGTGACGTGCTGCTCGCAGTGGGCGCCCGTTTTGATGACCGGGTGATCGGCAACCCGAAGCATTTTTTCGAAAAGTCGCGCACCATTATCCATATTGATATCGACCCTTCGTCAATTTCGAAGCGTGTGAAAGTGGATGTGCCGATCGTCGGTAACGTGCGTGAAGTTCTGCAGGAAATGATCAAGCAGGTGCAATCAGCTAAGGAAAAGCGCGACGCCGAGGCGTTGAAAGCGTGGTGGTCCCAAATTGACCTCTGGCGCGAACGTGATTGCCTTAAATATGACCGTGCGTCGAAGATTATCAAGCCCCAGTATGTGATCGAGAAACTGTGGGAGATCACCAAGGGTGAAGCGTTTGTCACGTCTGATGTTGGTCAGCACCAGATGTGGGCTGCGCAGTTTTACAAGTTTACGAAGCCGCGCCGCTGGATCAACTCGGGCGGTCTGGGCACGATGGGTTTCGGCTTGCCCTCTGCGGTCGGGGTGCAGATGGCGCATCCGAAATCGCCCGTCGCCTGTGTTACTGGCGAAGCCAGTATCCAGATGTGCATACAGGAACTGTCAACCTGCAAGCAGTATCACCTGCCGGTCAAGATAGTTTGCCTGAACAACCGCTATATGGGCATGGTTCGTCAATGGCAGGAGTTCTTTCACGGCAACCGCTATGCAGAGTCATACATGGACGCACTGCCGGATTTTGTGCGGCTGGCCGAAGCGTATGGTCATGTCGGCATTCGTGTTGAAAAGCCGGGCGATGTCGAGGGCGCGATCAAAGAAGCGTTTGCCCGCAAGAAGGATCTCGTATTTCTTGACTTCATCACGGATCAGACTGAAAACGTCTTTCCGATGGTGCCCGGCGGCAAAGGGCTGTCGGAAATGATACTGGTGTAAAGAACGATAGATGAGACATATCATTTCAGTATTGCTGGAAAACGAAGCTGGTGCACTTTCGCGAGTTGCAGGGTTGTTCTCCGCACGGGGTTACAACATTGAATCGCTGACCGTGGCACCCACCGAGGACGCGTCATTGTCACGCATGACCATTGTCACTTCGGGGTCCGATGAGGTGATCGAACAAATCACCAAGCAGCTGAACAAGCTGATCGAGGCGGTCAAGGTGGTTGATTTGTCGGACGGTGAACACATTGAGCGCGAGCTGATGCTGGTCAAGGTGCGCGCCATCGGCAAGGACCGTGAAGAGATGAAGCGGATGGTCGACATATTCCGCGGCCGTATCATCGATGTGACGGACAAGGATTACACCATTGAGCTGACCGGTACGGGGGCCAAGCTCGACGCCTTTTTGAAGGCGATTGATCCAACTGCCATACTCGAGACGGTTCGCACCGGTGCTTCCGGCATTGGTCGCGGCGATCGCATCCTGAAAGTCTAGCAAGTCAATTTTGGCGGGGAACGGGTTTTTTCGCAGTGTCGTTCTCCGTTTAACCACTATATTCACGTCTTCAAAGAGGAAAACATGAAAGTTTATTACGATAAAGACGCCGATCTCTCCCTGATCAAGGCGAAAAAAGTTTGTATCGTTGGTTACGGCTCGCAAGGCCACGCCCATGCGCTGAACCTGCACGAATCCGGCGTCAAGGTCACGGTCGGCCTGCGCAAGGGCGGGGCTTCATGGAACAAGGCAAAAAATGCCGGCCTGCCGGTGAAGGAAGTTGGCGAAGCGGTGCGTGGTGCCGATTTCATCGTCATGCTGATGCCTGACGAACATATTGCCGGTGTCTACAAAAACGACGTCGAAAGCAATCTGAAAAAAGGTGCGACTCTGGCTTTTGCACATGGTTTTAATATTCACTACGGTTTGGTCACGCCGCGCGCTGACCTGGACGTTGTCATGGTGGCGCCGAAAGCGCCCGGCCATACGGTGCGCGCAACCTACGCGCAGGGCGGCGGGGTGCCGATGCTGATCGCCGTGCATCAGAACTCTTCCAAAAAAGCACGCGATGTGGCCTTGTCCTATGCCGCCGCTATCGGCGGTGGTAAAGCCGGTGTGATCGAGACCACCTTTATCGAAGAAACCGAAACGGACTTGTTCGGTGAGCAGGCGGTGCTGTGTGGTGGTTGCACTGCTCTTGTGCAGGCGGGTTTCGAGACCTTGGTAGAAGCCGGTTACGCGCCGGAAATGGCCTACTTTGAATGTCTGCATGAGCTCAAATTAATTGTCGACTTGATGTACGAGGGCGGCATTGCCAACATGCGTTATTCAATCTCGAACAATGCTGAATACGGCGATTTCACGCGAGGTCCGCGTATCATCACCGAGGAAACCAAAAACGAAATGCGCAAAATTCTCAAGGAAATCCAGACCGGCGTTTACGCTCAGGAGTTCCTGCTCGAGAACCAGTCCAGTGCAACCAAGCTTAACGCGATGCGCCGTATCGGCCGCCAGCACCAGATCGAAGTGGTTGGCAACAAGCTGCGCGACATGATGCCGTGGATCAAGAAAAACAAGATGGTCGACCAGTCAAAGAACTAAAACGCGGGACGACGGTTCGGGAATCCGGTAGCGCGCCTGGCGTGTCCGCCGGGCTCGCGGTCCGGATGCCTGGATACCGATTTCAGATTACCGGAACCCGATGCCAAACTACCCGCATCCCATAATTGCACGCGAAGGCTGGTTGTTTGTAGCGGTCACGCTTGCCGCCGCTGTAGCGGCCACAGTATGGGCCTCCTGGCCATGGGCTTTGCTGTGCTGGACCGCAGCACTTTTTGTTTTGCAGTTTTTTCGTGATCCGCCGCGCGAAATTCCCTCAGACCTTACGGCAATACTGTCGCCGGCAGACGGTCGCGTCGTGACCGTGGAGCGTGCCGAGGACCCATTTCTTAAGCGCGATGCGCTCAAGTTCAGCGTGTTCATGAATGTATTCAACGTACATTCAAACCGCAGCCCGGTCGATGGTGAAGTGCGCGAGGCTTGGTATCATGCCGGCAAGTTTGTTAACGCGGCTTTGTCAAAGGCGTCCGTTGAAAATGAGCGCAACGCACTCTGGATACGCATGAAAGACGGCAGCGACATAACCTGCGTGCAGGTGGCAGGTCTGATTGCGCGACGCATCCTTTGTTACGTGAAGGGTGGCGATCAACTCAGTCGCGGGCAGCGTTTTGGTTTCATCCGCTTTGGTTCCCGCGTTGATCTGTATCTGCCCTTGTCTGCGGTGCCCAAGGTGAGCGTCGGCGACAAGGTTTACGCCGCCAAAACAATACTCGCACAACTCGGCTGAACCATGTACGAACGTCCTGAAAAATGGCTGGGGAAAGGCGGGCGCATCCGGCGCCGAGGAATTTACTGGCTGCCCAATCTGCTGACGACGATCGCGTTGTTTGCCGGTTTCTTCTCGATCGTGCAGGCGATGAACGGTCGTTTTGAGCAGGCTGCCCTGGCAATTTTTGTCGCACTCGTGTTCGATGGCCTCGACGGCCGCGTTGCGCGTATGACGCATACGCAAAGTGCATTTGGCGCTGAATATGACAGCCTCTCGGATATGGTAGCGTTTGGCGTGGCGCCGGCACTGGTTATGTATGTCTGGGCGCTCAAAGAGTTTTCGACTGCGCAGAACATACCCCTGCTTGGCCCGTGGCTCACAACCAAGCTTGGCTGGATCGCAGCGTTTATTTACGTCGCCTGTGCTGCCTTGCGTCTGGCACGCTTTAACACCCTGATTGAAGTGGCAGACAAGCGCTTTTTTCAAGGCATGCCCAGTCCGGCTGCGGCCTGTCTGGTCGCCGGCATGGTATGGGCGATGGATGAATATCAGATTCGCGGCGCCGATGTGAAATGGATTGCCTGGGGCCTGACGGTGTTTGCCGGACTTACGATGGTGAGCAATCTGAAGTTTTACAGTGGCAAGGACATCAATCCGCGCAAGAGTGTTTCATTTCCGGTGGTGGTTGCTATCGCGTTTGCCGTGGTGGTGCTGTTTGCGGCGGCGAGTAACTTGCCTGAAATGCTGTTTATGGTGTTTGCGATCTATGGCGCCTCTGCCTATGTGATCGCGCTCTGGGATCTGCTGCGTCGGCGCGGTAGGCGCGGCGAAGAGCAGCCGGCGGAAACGCCCACGTAATTCAGCTGGCAGGCGTGACGCCGTCATTTGCTTGCACCTGTTGTGAAAACCATTTATATTGATATACATGAGTTCCAAACAGGCCAATGCGTTTTCCCTCCTCGCCGGCACCCTGCTGGCTGGCCTGCTGCTGCGCGTAGCGCGCTAAATTCTCTACTCACATTTTGGTTGTTTAGCCCGGGTTGATTGACCCGGATTCGGTATTAGTTTGTTCGTGCCTTAAAATGGCTGCGAACCTGCAGGCAAAGCGGAGAACATCATGCAAAAAGACAAATTAATCATATTCGACACGACTATGCGCGACGGCGAGCAAAGCCCGGGCGCGTCCATGACACGCGATGAGAAGTTGCGTATCGCGCGCCAGCTCGAGCGCATGCACGTCGATGTCATCGAGGCGGGCTTTCCCGCAGCCAGTGATGGCGATTTCGAGTCGGTCAAGGCGGTGGCGGCGGCCATCAAGGACAGCACAGTTTGCGGACTTGCGCGCGCCAATGAGCGCGATGTGCGTCGCTGTGGCGAGGCGGTGCGCGGGGCTGTGTCCCCACGGGTGCATACTTTTATCGCGACCAGCCCGATTCACATGGAAAAGAAACTGCGCATGGAGCCGACGCAAGTGATTGATCAGGCTGTGCGTGCGATCAAATGGGCGCGTGAATACACCGACAACATTGAATTTTCGCCAGAAGATGCCGGCCGCTCGGATCTCGATTTTCTCTGTCGCATTCTCGAACAGGTTATCAAGGCGGGGGCCACCACTATCAATGTGCCTGATACCGTCGGCTATACGCTGCCCGAACAGTTCGGCGGGCTGATCCGCAATTTGCGTGAACGCATTCCCAATTCGGACAAGGCGATCTGGTCGGTGCACTGCCACAACGACCTCGGTCTTGCGGTCGCGAATTCCCTTGCCGCCGTGATCAACGGCGCACGCCAGGTCGAATGTACGATCAACGGCCTCGGCGAACGCGCCGGTAACGCGTCGCTCGAAGAAGTGGTGATGGCGGTGCGCACGCGGCAGGATGTATTTAGCTGCGAAACGGGTATCGACGCGACCCAGATCGTACCTGCTTCCAAGCTGGTCTCCGGTATCACCGGTTATCCGGTGCAGCCGAACAAGGCGATTGTCGGTGCCAATGCGTTTGCACATGAATCAGGCATCCATCAGGATGGCGTGTTAAAGCACCGCGAGACCTACGAGATCATGAGCGCTGAGTCAGTGGGCTGGAGTAACAACCGCCTGACGCTGGGCAAGTTGTCGGGTCGTAATGCGTTCAAGACACGTTTGCACGAATTGGGCATTGATCTGCCGACGGAAGAAAAATTGAATGAAGTCTTCAAACGCTTCAAGGATCTTGCCGACAAGAAGCGTGAAATTTTCGACGAGGATTTGCAGGCGCTGATCACCGAGGAAAATCTCGAGCAGGTCGAAAATGAACACTACCGGTTGGTGTCATTGACTGCGCACTCCGAGACTGGAGAACAGCCTTTTGCCAGGATCGTGGTGGCCGACGGCGGCACCGAAAAGCCTGCGCAGGCCGAGGGTAGCGGGCCGGTTGATGCCGCGTTCAAGGCGATTGAAAGTCTGGTCTCTAGCGGTGCGGAGTTGCTGCTCTATTCGGTGAACAACATCACCAGCGGAACAGATTCTCAGGGCGAGGTCACCGTGCGCCTTTCGAAAGCGGGGCGTATCGTCAACGGGCAGGGTTCTGACACCGATATCGTGGTTGCATCCGCCAAAGCCTATATCAACGCGCTGAACAAGCTGCACTCAAAATTCGAGCGGGTGAACCCGCAGGTCTGATCGAGTTGAGTCCCGGGCGTGGCGGTGCGAACCGCTGCGCTAACGGGGGGCGCGCTTGAATATGAGGAAATATTGCTGCGGCAGAAAGCTGTGTTCTTCAGCCAGCACATAGCCGGCGCCGGCCATTTCTGTTTTGACCTGTTCGGGCGCAATGCGCATGCTCTTTGCAGGGCCGATGGTTCCGTCCATGCGGAAGTCGATGATCGCGACGCGGCCGTTTGTTTTAAGAGATTCACGCAGTCTGCCAAAGTATTGATTGCGCGCGCCGATGTGGTGGTAGACGTCAACCAGAATCACCAGATCAACAGGCGATGGAATTTGCGCATCTTCGGGCCTGCTCTGAACTGCGGCCAGATTGGTTAGCCCCTCCTTTTTTGCGCGCTCACCGAGATAGCGCACCATATCGGCTTCCAAGTCGACCGCATAGACGCGCCCCTTCGGCAGCATATGCGCGAACCGTACCGCGAAGTATCCGGTGCCGGCGCCGACATCAGCGACTGCGGCATCCGCGGTGAGCCTCAATGCGGTGATGACCTCATGGGGTTTTTGCCACGCGTCACGGGCCGGATCATCAAAGATCTTTGACCAGTGCTGTGCATCCTGGAACCGGTGAGCGGTATGTGCGGCATGTTGCGCGGACACGCCGGTGGCCGCCAGCAGCGCGGTAAGCCAAGCCAGCCAGCGCAGCGTATTCCTTATCTGCGCTGGGAGCGATTTCATGAGAGCTGGATTTTTCCGCCGCCGCCAAGTCCACCGGGCGGCAGTCCGCCGCCGGCACCCGGCAGCACAATCGACGAGGCGGCCTGACGGCGCATCTCCTGGATTTCCTTGACGGTGCGTTCGATGCCTTCCTTCGCGGATTCGCCATATTTTTCGATTGCCTCGGCGAGTGTTGTCGCCGGGACTTCGAAAGACACCGGCAGCGCCCCCATCGGCGTCATGATCTGCGTTTCACCGAGAAACAGGATGCCACGCGTGCCGTCGGTGGAGCCGTCGGCATTGACCGGCGTCATGCAGCGTATGGTGCCGACCTTGCGGTCTGTGTAAACGTCTTCACGATAAACATTTGCCGCATCCATCGATACGTTCATGCTTTTTCCGCCGGGTGCTTCTGACATATCAACCTCGTTTGGTCACTGAAGAAAACATTACTAAAAATGCGCCTGCCAACCGGCCAGCGCTTATTGCAGTTTGATCCCCGCATCGCGGATCAACTTGCCGTAGCGGTCGTAATCGAAGCGCAAGCGCGTCGCAAACTGCTCGGGCGATGAGGGGAAAATCTCCATTGCCTGGGTGTTCCACAACTCCCGAATATCCTGTGCCGCGAGTATCTTTCCGATCGAGTTGCTCAGCCGGTCGACGATTTCACGCGGGGTGCCGGTCGGCGCAAAAATACCGTGCCAGCCGACAATTTCATAACCCGTCAGGCCACTCTCGGCGATGGTTGCCACATTCGGCAACGCTGAGGCCCGACGCGTGCCGGTAACGCCGATGGCGTGCAACCGCCCGGCCTGCAACTGCGGTTTGACCACTGCGAGGCTGTCCCACATCAGATCGACGCGACCACCAACCAGATCGGTAATGGCCGCTGTGCCGCCGCCGCGGTAGGGCACGTGCAGCATTTGCACGCCGGCCATCGCGCAGAACAATTCGCCGGCGAGATGAAAACCGCTGCCGATGCCGGTGGAGCCATAGGTCAGGTAGCCAGGGCGCGCCTTGGCCATGGCGATCAGCTCACGCGCGTTTTTTGCCGGCACCGCCGGATGCGCCACCAGCACGTAAGAAAAATCGCTGATCTGGTGCACCGGTGCAAAATCACGCAGCGAGTTGTAAGTGACCTTGAACAAATGAGGCGTTGCCGCCATCGCCGAGCCCGGTGCCGCCAGTAGCGTGTAGCCGTCGGGTGCGCTTTTGGCGACGAGGTCATTGGCGATGGTGCCAGTGGCGCCAGGCCGGATGTCCACCACCACCTGCTGGCCGAGTTCAGCGGTCAGTCGTTGCGCCAGTGGCCGCGAAAACACGTCGATCGCACTGCCGCTGGCGAAACCGTGAATGAGTCGTATCGGTTTGGATGGATAGGACTGTGCACCAGCGCCGGTCGCGCACAACAGACTGCAGAGGGCTGTTGCCAGGGGTAACAACCGGCCGCGATGGAAAGGCGCCCGCATGGCGGAAGGAAAAATCGATTTGATGTTTTTCATGCGTGGAATTTTCCCAGAGCAGGCGCTATCCGGCAAATCAAATCGCGCCCCTGGATTGTGTCATCTCCTGGTGCGCGGATTGCGTTACAGTAAGGCCATAACCACTGGAGAAGGTATGCAAACCCAACTGTTCTGCGTTGCGCTGGCGGGCCTCTTGCTGGCCGGTGGTTGCGCGACCAGCCCAAAGCCGGTGTTGTATCCGAACGCACATCTGAAAAATGTCGGGGACGCCGCCGCCCAGCGTGATATTGGCGAGTGCACCGCGTTGGCGGAAAATTCCGGTGTGTCGAAATCTTCCAATCAGGCTCTCAGAAGCGGTACACAGGGCGCTGCGACCGGTGCTGCGGCTGCCGCGGTCGGTACGCTCATCCGCGGGGGCAGCGTGCTTGAGGGGGCGGCGGCAGGCGCTGCGGTGGGTGGAACCGCAGGGGCCGTCAGCGGTGCTTTTCGCAACGATGCCAATCCGACCTATCGCAACTTTGTGCAGCGTTGTCTGCGTGACCGTGGCTACGACGTGATCGGGTGGCAATAGCCGCCGCCATGGCCGCGACGGGCTCTGCACATACGCTGCAAGGCCGGACGCCGGCGCAGCAATGCCACAACCCCGCTTTCAGGCGAATGAATAGCCGCGCAGTATGCCGCCTAAACTAAACATCATCGGCTGCGGCCGCCTCGGACGCACGCTTGCGCGCTTGTGGCGTGACGCCGGCGTTTTCGAGAGCGGCGATATTAACGACCACACGCCGGATAAAAGCCGTGCCGCCGTTGCGTTCATCGGTGGCGGACGCGCATGTGCACACACTGCCGACATGCGTGCCGCCGATCTGTGGCTGCTGGCACCACCGGATGACCGGATTGCCTTGTGTTGCGAAGAACTGGTCGCGAGTGCGCCTCTCGCTACGGGCAATATCGTCTTTCATTGCAGCGGTGCACTGTCCTCCGCCGTGTTGTCAGCGGCGGTAGCGCGTGGTGCCGCTGTTGCCAGTGTGCATCCACTCAAAACATTTGCAGACGTCAGCGCGGCGGTTCTCACTTTCAACGGCAGCCGCTGCGCTGCCGAAGGCGATACTGCTGCGTTGTCTGTGTTGCAACCGGCGTTCGAACGCATCGGTGCACAAGTGTTTGCCATCAACGCCCCGAAAAAAACGCTTTATCACGCGGCGTCCGTCATCATGTGCAACTACCTGACGGCGCTACTGGAGACGGGGGCGCGCAGTTTCGAGGCGGCAGGGTTGCCACGTGATGACGTCATGCGCATGGTCGAACCGCTGGTGCGTGAAACGCTCGACAACGTGTTTGCCCTGGGGCCGGCGCGGGCGCTCACTGGGCCGATTGCGCGCGGGGATATTGACGTAGTGCGGCGACAGGTCGAGGCGCTGACGGCGCTTGATCCGCGCGTTGGGGAGGTCTATAGAAGTCTGGGCGTGATTGCGACGCAGCTTGCCGCAGCACAGAGTGGTGCCAAGCCCGCCGCGCTGGCGGCAATCGAGGCCTTGCTACAGAGCCCGCGCGGCTAGCCGGCAGGATAGCGTTTTGCCCTGCCGCTGAAGATTGTGCTTCGTCCTGCGAACACGCCACGCAAAGGCCGTGGTGACGGCTTAATCCCGACGGCCGCTTTGAGGAACAGACGCGCGTCGCGTTTGATGACGGCTGGGGTGATGTCGGCGAGGACGATATTCCTGTTTTAAAAACGATCGTCATGGTCGAGCGCGCCAAACACAATTATTTCGCGCAACACCTCCCCTGACGTAGCCTTTGCGCAGTCGATCAACCCCTCCCCCGACGTAGCCTTTGCGCAGTCGATCAACCCCTATCGCGACTGGCTAGCCGCGCATTATCCGCTCAAGGCTGCCCCTGTCATGGGTCGCCTGCAGCAGAGGCGCGGCGGACGCGACAACGACGCCGCCTGCGGTGCACGTATGCGCGGTCAGGGCGAACTCGCTACGTCGTCGCGGCGGCGTTTCGAGATCGCCTGCAAACGACACGGACTGCACAACGGTGAGCGTGGCGCAGCGCTCGATCACAGTCTTTTCAAAGCGCCGCGCCCTGACGGGCAACTCGGGTTATTCTAGGGCTTGAACATTGACGACCGCCGCACAGCCGGAGCGATACCGGCGCGGCGCTCTACGCATATCAGGGGAGAATCATAGGTTGCCACAACGACGCCAATTTCTGACCGGCCTGGCGGCTACTGCGGGTGCTGTCATGACCGGTTGCGCGACCACGCGTAACCCCGCCACTTGGCGTGGCTACAGCGTACCGGCGATTGATTTGCACGCCCACTGGCATGCGCCAGAGTTTGTTGCGCTGATCGAAAAGGAGGGCGGCTTGAACGGCGCCAAGGTCATTAAGAATGCGCGTGGCGAGGTGGTGTTTGGCTGGCCCGGGATGGGCGCATTGTTTCAGCAGCAGTACATGAGCCTGGAAGTGCGGCTTAAGGCTATGGATACGGCGGGTGTTGATAGCCATGACTATTTGCGCAACTTTATCGGCAATCCAACCGATACCGGGGTGGCTGCCGCAGCGCTGGTTTTTGGCGGCGTGATGGACGCCTTTCCCAAGCTCGATGGGGCGTTGCCACATGCCGGCGGGATTACGCCTTTTCTGATTGGGCGTTGGGATCACGGCAGCGGCGCGCGCCCAGAAACCAAACACATGACCAAAGCGCCCTCGACTTATCTGCGCCGCTTTCACTACAACACCGTCAGCCACAACGCACAGATCATGCGCAATATTGTCCGTCAGGTGGGCGCTGACCGCGTGGTGCTGGGTAGCGATCATCCGGCCGACATGAGTGTCGAACGTCCGGTAGATTTCGTTGAAAGCATTCCGGAGTTAAGCCGCAGCGAGCGCGAGTTGATTATTGGCGGTAACGCCAAGCGCCTGTTGAAGCTGGCGTAAGCGCGGTTATGGTCAATGCTGGCCGGCGATCCCGGCGGAATATTTTTATGGATGGATGCCGGTCATGCGTTTAAGCGTTCTCGATCAATCACCGATCATCAACGGCCACACAGCGGCCCAGGCGGTGGCGGAAACCATCAAACTGGCGTGTGCTGCCGACCGTCTTGGTTATCACCGTTATTGGCTGGCCGAGCACCACTCGCTGATGGCGCTGGCTGATCCTTGTCCGGAAATACTTGCCGCGCGGGTCGCTGCTGAAACCAAGCGTATTCGTGTCGGCACTGGCGGGGTTTTATTGCCGCACTACAGTCCGCTCAAAGTGGCCGAGCAGTTCCGCATGCTCGAAGCCTTGTATCCGCAGCGTATTGATCTGGGCATCGGCCGCGCCCCAGGTGGAGATCGTGCCACCGCCATGGCGATGGGACAGGGCCAGTATTCGAACGCGGAGGATTTTCCGGAGCAGGTGAAATTTCTCATCGCCTATCTCGATGATGCGATACCCGCCTCGCATCCTTTTGGCAAGGTCAAGGCACAACCAGCGGGCCCCACCGCGCCACCAGTGTGGCTGCTGGGTTCCTCCGATTACAGCGGTGCGCTGGCCGCGCAACTGGGACTGAATTTTGCATTCGCCCATTTCATTAGTGCCGACGGTGGCGACCGCGTGATGCAGGATTACAAGCGCGACTTCCAGCCGTCCCCGCGTGAAGCCGCACCGCTCGCCATGCTGACGGTATTTGTGATTTGTGCGGCCAGTGATGCCGAGGCGGAACGGCGTGCGGCGAGTATCGATCTGCGCCGGCTCAACATGGATTACGGTCTTAACCAGCCGGTACCGACGCAGGCTGAAGCGGAAGCACGCCAATACACCGCAGAGGAGCGCGCGCGCATCGCCTATAACCGCCGGCGCCTCGTCTTCGGCTCGCCCGCGACGGTAAAGGCGCGGCTGCTTGAATTGCAGCAACGGTTCGACGCCGACGAGTTGATGATCATCACCATCACCGGGGATTACGAAACCCGTCTTGAGTCGTACACACGGATAGCAGAAATTTGTGCGCTCGGTCAGCCGAATTAGAAGCAGGCGCGTTAAACAGGCACGGGGGTTGTGGTGATGGGATCAAAGGCGCGACAGCCTCCGACTAGAGATCTAATTCCGAAGACTACTGTTAAGAGGAGCACCAACATGAACAAGCTGATCGCAGCACTCTGTTTCGCCCTCGCAATGGCCCCCGCCATGGCGCAGGATAAAGCCAAAGCCGAAGAAAAGAAGGCCGCCCCTGTTGCCGAGAAAGAGAAAAAAGAACCGACTGAAAAACAGAAAGCCCAGCAAGAGCGCATGAAGGGTTGCAACGACAAGGCCACCGACAAGAAGGGTGAAGAGCGCAAGACGTTCATGAGCTCCTGCCTCAAGGGTGAAGAAGAAGGTGCATCTGACAAGCAGAAAACCCAGCAGAACAAAATGACTTCCTGCAACAAAGAGGCGGGCGAGAAAAAAATGCAGGGTGACGATCGCAAGAAGTTCATGAGCACCTGTCTCAAGGGCTGATCAGCGCGCACCATTGGCAACACATGGGGCGGATGTGAAACAGGCATCCGCCCCTTTCTTTTGGCGGGTTATGCCTGTGCTTTTGCTGTAAAATTGACAGCTAATATTGGGGCGTTAGCTCAGTTGGTAGAGCAGCGGACTCTTAATCCGTAGGTCGAGTGTTCGAGCCACTCACGCCCCACCAAAATTCTGTTTTACGTTTCTTGCACTTAGCCCGGCATAGACAACCGACAAGGTTGGGAATGGCGAAAAAACGGTTTGAATGTCGCCTGCTCGGCACTACGGCA
>CAMDSO010000029.1 GCA_945906935.1 Bordetella parapertussis | reverse complement strand
ACGGCCCCGCACGAGGGCGGGAGAGGAGGGGCGATGGCACAGATGACGGCGACGACGCTCACGGTCAATGGCAAACGCCATACCGTGACTGCGCATCCCGATACGCCACTCCTGTGGGTATTGCGTGAAAACCTGAAGATCACCGGTACTAAATACGGCTGCGGCGTCGGACAGTGCGGCGCCTGCACAGTGCACGTTGATGGCAAGGCGGTGTTTTCATGCATGCGGCCGATTTCTGCACTCTCGAACGCGCAGGTGACGACGATCGAAGGCTTGTCAACGACCAGCGAACACCCCTTGCAAAAAGCCTGGATCGCCGAGGAAACGCCGCAGTGCGGCTATTGCCAGTCCGGCCAGATCATGCGGGCGGCGGCCTTGTTGAAAGACAATCCCAAACCCACGCGCGCACAGATTGTCGCGCACATGAAGACCAACATCTGCCGCTGCGGAGCCTACCGTAGCATCATCGCCGCCATTGAGCGCGCGGCGAAAGCGGGTTGAACATGGCCACCTTGCATGCCGGAGCCATGCGCTCAATCGTACCTATCAATGAATCGCGCCGCGATTGGTTGAAGCGCACCGGTGGCCTGGCGCTGGGTTTTACCTTCGGCCCTAATCTCTTGTTCAAGGTGTTTGACGCACGCGCCTGCGAGGATGGACTGAAGGCCAATGCCTGGGTACATTTCCGGCCTGATAACAGCATCGGCATCATGTGTCCGACGGCGGAAATGGGGCAGGGCATCATGACTTCGCTGCCGCTGATCCTGGCTGAGGAACTCGATGCTGATTGGGCGCAGGTGGAGGTCGAGCAGGCGCCGGCGGCGAAGGATTACATCAACCCCGCCTACTACGGCGTGCAGGGTGTGGGCGGCAGCAATTCAACGCGCGGTTACTGGATGATCATGCGATTGGCCGGCGCGCAGGCGCGTCGCATCATGCTGATCAACGCCGCGCAGTTTTGGAATGTGCCGATGGCCGAATGCACCACCGCGCCCGGCAAGGTGCTGCATGCAGCATCGAAGCGCGAATTTAGTTATGGCGAGATCGCGGTGTTCAGTGAGGTGGTCAACAATCCGCCGCTGGTGACCGAACAGGATTTGAAGCCGCGCGCGCAATGGCGTTTGATCGGCCGTGACGTACGGCGCGTCGATGTGCCCGCCAAGGTCAACGGCAGCGCGCAATACGGTATCGACGTGCAAATACCGGGGATGCTCTACGCCTCGCTGGCACGTTCGCCGATCGCCAACACGCCGCATCCTCTCTATGGCACGGGGGCTGAGAACGGTCCGCTGTCTTTTGATGATACCGAGGCGATGAAAATCCAGGGCGTGGTGAAGGTTGTCGCGCTCGATCATGCCGTCGCCGTGCTGGGCACGGATTACTGGGCCACCGTCAAGGCGAAGCGCGTGCTGAAAGTGGTGTGGCGCAAGGGTGAGCTCGCCTCGCAATACCATAGCGAGGCGAAGAAAACTGAATGGGCTGGCATTGCGCGTGACCGCAATAAAGCCGGGCGCGTCGTGGGTAACGCAGGTGATTTCGGTGCGGCATTCAAGCAAGCGGTGCAGACCGTGTCGGCCGAGTATCTGACCGATCATGTGCATCATGCCTGCATGGAGCCGTTTAACGCCACCGCCTGGGTACGCGGCAATGAAGTCGATGTCTGGGTGCCGACCCAGGGGCAGACCTGGGCGCAGCAGGTGTGCGCGAAGATCACTGGCGTGCCGGAACAAGAAATCCGCATCAACACCACCTTTGTCGGTGGCGGTTTTGGCGCCAAGACCGAGCAGTTGATGACGGCCGAGGCGGTGCTGCTCTCCAAGGCGATGAACAAGCCGGTCAAAGTGATTTGGAGTCGCGAGGACGACGTCAAACACGGCGCCTACCGGCCGCTGAGTGCGCAGCGCATGGATGCGGCGCTCGCCGCAGACGGCAAAGTCACGGCGTGGAGTCACCGGCTGGTGGCGGATTCGGTGCTGGTCAGAGCGCGCAAAATCGTCTGGGACAAGAATCCCGGTTTTGACGGTTCGGTGGCGGTGGGCATGGTGCAGCCCTATGACATTGCGAACAAACACCATGAATACGTGCATCAAGCCGGCGGCGTGCCGGTGGGTTACTGGAACGCGGTGGGCAACGGCTTTACGGTGTTCGCCGTCGAATCGTTTATGGATGAGGTAGCGACCAAACTGAAAAAAGATCCGCTGCAACTGCGCATCGAATTGATGACCGATGCGCGCGGCAGGTTTGTTCTCGAAGAACTGCGCAAGCGGTGTGAATGGGATCGTCCACGCGCCGGTCGCGCGCTGGGCGTGGCGTATAACCACGGGGGTGCGTGGAATTGCCAGATCGCCGAGGCGGTCGAAGTATCGGTGGATCGTGTGAGTGGTGCGATCAAGGTGCACAAGGTCTGGGCGGTGGCCGATCCGGGCACCGCGATCCAGCCCAAACATCTACGGCAGCAACTGGAGACCGGCATCATCTGGGGCCTGTCGGCGGGGCTGCGGGAACAGATCGTCATCAAAGGCGGTGAAGTTCAGCACGCGAATTTTTATGATTATCCGGTGCCCCGCATGGATGAGATGCCGGATATCGAAATTCACCTTGTTGACGGTGCGGCGGGGCCGGTTTCCGGCGCGGGGCAGATTGGCGTGGCGCCGATGGCGCCGGCGATCGCCAATGCGGTATTCCGATTAACCGGTGTGCGCATGCGCGCATTGCCCATGTTGCCGGTACGTGTGAAGGCAGCGTTGAACGAGCAGGTGGTGAAGACCGGTTAGTGTGTGGCGTGGGTCGCAGGCGCTGCTGCGTGTTCTGCGTTGCGTTCGCGCGGTGCGCGTTTTGGTCCGCATCGAGCACAAACCAATCTAACGCAGATTTGTCACAAGTGGATTTTTTTGTCGCATTGGTTCAATGCCGGTTTGCGCGCGCTCGACTTGCGCGATCCCTATGCGTTGCGCGAGATCCGTCATTATATTCCGGCAACAAACAAGAATACCCGGCCGAGCTGTCCGGCTGACGAAAAAGGCATCATCAGTGGCAAGAGCGAACAGCATTGCAAGACTGCGATCGTAACCAATGCCGTTGAGTTGGATGACCGCGGTTATGTCTCGCAGTTATGTCTCGCAGTTATGTCTATATGGTCGACCGCAACAATACCGGCAGGCACATCGTCGAACTGAGTGGCGTTGCACGCCGGATAGCTAACTTCAACTAGACGGCTGGTGTTGCTGGTATCGGAGAGGAGGGATATGCAAAACGTGTTGAGGGGGCTGCTGCTCCTGGTGATGTGGTTGTTGGCTGGGCCGCAATACGGCCTTGCGGCCCAGCCCTACCCGCAGCGGCCGATCCGCATGATCGTTGGCCTGCCGGTGGGCGGTTCTACCGATTTGCTCGGTCGTTTGCTGGCAGCGAAGCTGGGTGAACGTCTGGGGCAGCAGGTGGTGTTTGAAAACCGGCCCGGGGCGAGCGGCATCATTGGCACGGAAATCGTCGCCAAGTCGCAGCCCGATGGTTATACGCTGTTGATGGCGGCGGGGTCGTTTGGCGTTCTGAGCAGTCTCTATCCGCAATTGCCCTTCGATACGGCGAAAGACTTCGCGCCCGTCGCGCTGTTTGCAACGTCCCCGTATTTGTTGGCTGTACATCCTGCGCTGCCGGTCAAAACGATGGCGGAATTGATTGAATTTGCTAAAGCTCGTCCCGGCCAGATCAACCTCGCGGCATCGACACCGGGTTCGGTGCAACGTTTGAGCGGCGAACTGCTTAAACGTCAGGCCGGGATCGAGTTGCTCTACGTGCCATACAAGGGTACCGGTGCGTTGATTCCTGATTTGCTGGGCGGGCGTTTGCACGCGGCGATCGATAACGTCCTCGTGCTGGTGCCGCATATTAAAAGTGGTGCGCTGCGCGGGCTCGCTGTGACCAGTGCGCGGCGCTCGGCGGTGGTGCCGGAGTTGCCCACCATTGCCGAATCCGGGCTGCCCGGTTTTCAGGCTAGCGGTTGGTTTGGGGTACTGGCGGCGGCAGCAACACCAGTGGCCATCATCGACCGCCTCAATCAGGCGATTGCCGCCATCATGCAGCAGCCCGATATACGCGGTCGCCTGCTTGCGCAAGGGGCAGAACCATTAAGCGGACCGCCGTCAGAATTACGCAACCTGCTGACGCGTGAAAAGGAAGTCTGGAGCCGGGTGATCCGCGAGGCTGGCGTCAAACCGGATTAACACTTTCTGTCGTCATGGTTGATGCCGCTGTTGCGCTGGCGCATGCGCATGCTTGCGTTCGACCGACTATAGGGGCAATAAAAAAACGGAGCCGTAGCTCCGTTTTTTACATGGTCGATGAAAGATATTACTTCAGCAGACCGAGTCGCTTCGCCGAAATCAAATACGCCGCCTGCCGTTCTTTCATGAAGGCGTCCATGCGATCCACGCCGACATTGACCAGTTCGAAGCCGCTCTTGAAGGCCAGTTCTTTCATTTCCGGATCGTTGTTTAGCGCCGTCCACAAATCCGAGATGCGTTTTTTTACTTCCGGTGGCGTTGACTTCGGTACGCCGATACCGCGGTAAGCGCCGTCCACCCAGTCGTAGCCGAGCTCCTTGAAGGTCGGCACATCGGGCAGCAGCGGATGGCGTTTGTCGAGCGCCACTGCCAGTGCGCGTACTTTTTCCTTCGTATTGATGGCGAAGGCGCTGTACGACATGGCGCCGGTGACATGCTGGCCGATCACCGCGGTGGTGAGGTCGCCGGTACCCTTAAACGGTACGTAGGTGGTCTGGATGCCGGCGAGTCCGTTGAGTTTTTCATGCGCAACGTGGTTTGCGGAATTGGTGCCGGAGCCGGCGAGCGTGAGTTTGCCCGGCTGCGCTTTCGCCATGCGGATCAGATCCGCAAAGGTTTTCACGGGGCTGTCACTGGCCACTACGATGGCGTCCGGCGTGTAGTGAAACCAGTAGACTGGTGTGATGTCCTCGGTCTTGTATTGCACTTCGCCTTCGAGCGGCTGCAGGAAGATATGCGGCAGATTCACGCCGGCGATGTTGTAGCCATCGCCGGGCAGACCGTTCAACTGGCCCCACAGCAGGCCGCCGCCGGCGCCGGGTTTGTATTGCAACGCCATCTCAAACTTCGGGCATTTCTTCTTTAGCACCATTTGCTGGTGACGGCCGGAAATATCGGATTCACCACCGGCCGGAAAGGCCTGCCAGTAAATCAGATTTTTTTCGGGGCAGGGTTGAGCCGAGGAATATCCGGCGTACAGTGCGGTGGCGGCCACCGCGAACAGTGTGAACAGCACGCGTAAATGCATCAAAGTCATTTTTTTCTCCTTATGGCGAGCAATTTTATAGGCCCGCTTCGCTATTCAAGATAGCAGTGCACCCCGGCAAATGCAACGACTGGTGAGCACAGGTAAAATCCACCGATGACAGTGCAAAAAAAGCAACGCTGTGACGTCGTCATGCTGGTCGATGTCGAGATGGGGGAGGTCGGCAGTAGTGGCGGCTTTGTGCTCGATCGCGGCAGCATGGAAAGGCATGTCTTAAAGGCCTTGCGTGCGCGTTATCGTGAGGTGGTGGTGGTGCCGTTTGGTCCCGACATCCCGGCTACGTTGCAGCGTCTGCGCGAATTAAAGCCGCGCATTGTCTTTAATCTCACCGAGTGGGTCGACAGCGATCGCACGCAGGATTACGCGATCGCTGCGCTGCTCGATATGATGAAATTCAAATACACCGGCAGCGGGCCGGCGGGTTTGCAGCGCTCGCGTGACAAAGCCGGTGCGCAACGGCTGGTGGCTGCCGCTGGCGTCGATGTGCCGCAGCATTTCACGCTGCGCCCGGGGCAACCGGTGGTGAATCCCGGACTGCCTTATCCGCTGATCGTCAAACCCCAGCTTGGTGATGGCTCCGACGAAATCAGCAAACGTTCTCTGGTGCGTTCCGAGCGTGAGTTGAAGCTGCGCGCGCGTTCGATCTGGTCGCGCCTGAAAGAGCCGCTGATTTGCGAGGAATACATTCCGGGGCGCGACATCTACGTCGGCCTGCTGGGCAATGAACCGCGAGTGCTGGCACCGACTGAAATGGTGGTCGGTAGCCGAGGCAAGAATGCGCCGACCTTTGCCACTTATCGCATCAAGAATGACGGGGCTTATCGTACGAAGTGGCGCGTCAGCTATCGTTTGGCGCAATTGCCGGCGGTGGTGCGTCGACAGGTGCAGGCCTATAGCGTTGCCGCCTTTCATGCCCTCCAGATGCGCGATTACGGACGCCTTGACTACCGCCTGACCGATGAGGGGCGGCTGGTCTTTATCGAAGCAAATCCGAATTCGGATCTAACGCCGAACACCTTGGGCCGCAATCTGTGTTTCGTCGGCATTCCCTACGAACGGTTGATTCCGAAGATCGTCGAGACCGCGCTCAAGCGCTACCGTTCACGCCGCTGAAACGACGCGCCTGCGGCCTCGAACGCTGTGCCGTCGTTAGCGCAGACGCTGCTGACGACGCTGCACCACTGGGCGGCGTCTTGTGTGCATGGAGGCGCCGATGCCCGTACCCGCCGGCTGAAACGCCGGTACGAGCTGATGTTTGCCGCTGCCGATCAGATCGGCGCGTCCCATCTCCTTTAAGGCCTCGCGCAGCATCGGCCAGTTCTCCGCATCGTGATAACGCAGAAAGGCCTTGTGCAGGCGGCGCTGGCGCGCGCCTTTGACGATGCCCACGGTTTCCGAGGTCTTGGTGACCTTGCGCAGCGGATTTTTTCCGGTGTGATACATGGCGGTGGCAGTCGCCAGCGGCGTGGGGAGAAAGGTTTGTACTTGGTCGAGACGGAAATCATTCTTCTTCAGCCATAACGCCAGTTCCACCATGTCGGCGTCGGAGGTGCCCGGATGGGCGGCGATGAAGTAGGGGATCAGATACTGTTCCTTGCCGGCCTCTTTCGAGGCGCGGTCGAACATTTCCTTGAATTTGTCGTAGCTGCCGACGCCCGGCTTCATCATCTTGGAGAGCGGGCCTTCGGAGATGTGTTCCGGCGCGATTTTCAGGTAGCCGCCGACGTGATGGGTGGCGAGTTCCTTGATGTATTCCGGTGATTTGACCGCGAGGTCGTAGCGCAACCCCGAGGCGACGAATATTTTCTTGATACCGGGCAGGGCGCGCGCCTTGCGGTAGAGACTGATCAAGGGCGCATGATCGGTATTGAGGTTTTCACACACATCGGGGAACACGCATGAAGGGCGCCGGCAGGCTTTTTCGATCTTTGGGTCCTTGCAGGCCATGCGGTACATGTTGGCGGTGGGGCCGCCGACGTCTGAGATCACGCCGGTGAAGCCTGGTGTCTTGTCGCGGATCTCTTCGATTTCGCGCAGGATCGATTGCTCGGAGCGGCTTTGGATGATGCGGCCTTCATGTTCGGTGATCGAGCAAAACGTGCAGCCGCCGAAGCAGCCGCGCATGATGTTGACCGAGAAGCGGATCATTTCCCACGCCGGAATCTTCGCGTTGCCATAAGCCGGGTGCGGCGCGCGTGCATACGGCATGCCGTAGACGAAATCCATTTCTGCCATTGAGAGCGGTAACGGCGGCGGATTGAGCCACACGTCGCGTTCGCCATGCGCCTGCACCAGGGCGCGTGCATTGCCCGGGTTGGATTCGAGGTGGAAGGTGCGCGAGGCATGCGCATACAACACCGGGTCGCTTTTGACCTGCTCGTAGGCTGGCAGGCGGATTACGGTCTGTGCGCGCTCCTGCATTTTTGCTGCGAGTTTTGCAGCGCGGTCAACGAACTGGATCGTCTGCACATTGCTGGTCGGGGCCGCATTCCTTGGCGGCATCACCGGGTTTTTTTCCTTCATCTCATAAGGATCGGTATGCGGCTGGATGGCCCCTGGTGTGTCGACGGTGCTTGAGTCGACTTCGCGCCAGCCTTCGGGGCGCCAGCCAGACGACGCCATAAATGCCGTGCCGCGCAGATCGCGGATCGTGCTGATAGCCTCGCCTTTAGCGAGGCGGTGCGTCAGTTCGATGAGCGCGCGTTCGGCATTACCGAATAACAGCAGATCAGCTTTCGAGTCGGGCAGCACTGAGCGGCGCACGGTCTCTGACCAGTAATCGAAATGCGCGATGCGGCGCAGGCTGGCCTCGATGCTGCCAATCACCACGTTGGCTTCGGGAAAGGCTTCGCGGCAACGATGGCTATAGACGGTCACCGCGCGGTCGGGGCGTTTGTTCGCTTGCGCGTCCGGTGTGTAGGCGTCGTCGGAGCGCAGTTTGCGGTCAGCCGTATAACGATTCACCATCGAATCCATATTGCCGGCGGTGACGCCGAAATACAGATTGGGCTTGCCCAGACGTTTGAAATCTTCGGCCGAGCGCCAATCAGGCTGGCTGATGATGCCGACGCGAAAGCCTTGTGCCTCCAGCAGCCGTCCCACCAGGGCCATGCCGAAACTCGGATGATCGATATAGGCGTCGCCGGTGACGATGATCACATCGCAACTGTCCCAGCCGCGTGCCTCCATGTCGGCCTGTGTGGTCGGCAGGAAAGGCGCTATGCCAAAGCGGTGCGCCCAGAACTTGCGGTAACTGTTGATCGGTTTCGGTGTGACGGAGGACATGGGGTGTGCTGCTTCCGGAGTGCTTCACTCGGTCATGGCGGCTGCATTGAGCACGCCAATGGCGATGGAGAGGGCCGCGAGAAATATCGCAGGCGCGAGTTTACCCTCTTTGACGTCCAGCGGCAGTTGCGGCAGCAGCAGTCGCGTTACTCCGTAGGCGGCGAGTTGGGCGGCGAGCGCCACCGCACTCCAGGTCAGCATGTCATCAATGTCACCGCTTTGTGCCACCGCTTGCGCCAGCGGCAGGGCAAAGCCGAGCACCGCGCCGCCCAATGAAACCGCTGCCGCCTGGTTGCCGGCGCGGATCAAGGCGATTTCGCGATAAGGCGTGATCGCAGTGTAGAGCACGATGAAGACGCCGATCAGTGCGATCGACAATGCAAAGTAGAGCAGATGGGCGCTGATGCCGCCGCCGAATTCGTTGACCCAGGATGCCATGTGTAACTCCGTTTAGGCGAAGAAATGTGGAATGAAGCGGCTGCTGTTGGTGGTGACCGGCGTGACATCCTCGCGGATGCCCATGCCGGCAGCGTCGTCACCGATGATCCAGGCGCCGATCACCGGGTAGCGGCCATCGAAGGCCGGGATGGCGGCGCGTGCCTGATAGACCTTCGGTTCGTTGCCATACGGGCCCGGTGTCGTCAGCGGCTGTGTGCGATCGACGATGGAAATATTCGCTCCCTCGCGCGAGAAAAACGGTTTGACGACAAAGCTCGCACCCAGGTAATCGGGCGTGAAATAGGCCGGCAGCAAGTTCGGGTGCTCGGGGAACAGCTCCCAGAGGATAGCTAGTATGCCCTTGTTCGATAGCAGCGCTTTCCACGCCGGCTCGATGATGTGCATCGAGGTCGCGGCGAGATGCGTGCCGAAGGCGTCCCGCATCAGCCATTCCCACGGATAGAGTTTGAACCACGCACCGATCGCCGCGCCGTCGAGATCGACCAATGCCTTGCCGTTCCAGCCGATGTCTTCGATATAAATGAAACGCGTGGCGATGCCGGCCTGTGTCGCGGTGTCGCGCAGATACTCGAGGGTGACGCGGTCTTCCTCGTTGCCTTTGATGCATGAAAAATATACGGGCGTGCCGGGCGGCAGCGTGTTGAAGAGATGCGCCCAGCGTGCGATCAACCGCTCATGCAGCGAGTTGAATTGATCGGCGCGTCCGCTTTCTTCGAGCCAATGCCACTGCGCGACCGCCGCTTCGAGCAGCGAGGTCGGGGTGTCGGCGTTGTATTCAAGGAGTTTCGGTGGCTGGTACCCGTCATAGGCAAGATCAAAGCGGCCATAGAGCGACGGCGCATTCGTGCGCCAGGACGTCTCGATCAGGGCCATCTGCGCCGGTGCGATACCGAGTTCCGCGCCGCGACTTTCTTCGATCACATGTTTGACCGCGGCCAGCGCGAGGCGATGCAGCTCTTCCGCAGCGGCTTCGATTTCATCGATCTGCGCGGCGCTGAATTGATAACACGCCGATTCATCCCAATAGCCGCCATCATCGGAGTGAAAAGAAAAGCCCAGCGCCTCGAATTTTTGCCGCCAGTCCGGGCGCGGCGTGCAGGGCAGACGCTGCATGCTCAGCTGCCACTGGACTGGTAGGCGCCCGCGCTGTTGCCAAAGCCGCCGCGGGCGATGTTGACGGCACCACGCATCGATTGTCCCGTATCGGGATTGATGGCGGGAATCTCGGCGCTGCCGCTCCAGATGTGTTTGCCTGACGGCGTTTCAACGATTGAATTAAAGCGCGGCCCAAGAAAATAGGCGGCGGCAGCGCTGCCAGTGCGACCCTGTGGAGGATTTTCACAATGCGTTTCGCCCCAATCCTGCACACACTCGGGACGCGATTTATAGGCGTAGCGATCCTTGGGGACATCGGCGTTTGAGCAGGCGCCGAGAATGACTGTGCCCAGGGTCACCAGTTGGATGCGGCGTGCACGTTGTTTTTTCATCGCAGCGTCAGCGTGGCGTGTCCTGTTGTTCCTGCCACCAGCGTTTGAGCCAGCCGGTGTTGCCGCCCACGGCGATAATGTCCTGCAACGCTTCGGGGAGCGGTGGGTATTCCTTGCGGATATCGCGTGTGCGGTTAAAAAACAGGCCGGAGCGGAAATCGACTTCAAGTTCGTCGCCGCTTTCGCAAAGTTCGCTGACATTGAAGCAGTCAGTCATGACCGGCAGGCCGCAACCAATAGCGGCGCGATAGGCGAGAAAAGGCATCGATTCACATATCAGGCCGAGGCCCAAGGCCTGCATCGCGATATAGCCGTTCATCTTCGGGCCCATGCCGAAATTGCGGCCAGTGACGATCAGGTCGCCGGCTTGCACGCGTTGGTGAAAGCCCGGATCGGTTTCAGCAAACAGATGGGGTATCAGTTTTTGCGGATCGAATTCGCGTGCGGTGATCAGCTGAAGCGGAATGACACCGCCGGGATGCGGCACATCGTGGCCAAGTTTGTAGCAGCAGCCCTTGTAATACCAGTTGGTTTGTTCGATTTCACCGGCCATGACGGGGATATCCTGTGCTCAGACCAGCGTGCGCGGGTCGGTGATGACGCCGGTGACTGCCGAAGCGGCGACGGTGGCGGGGCTGCCGAGAAACAGCGAGGCATCCTTCGCGCCGAAGCGGCCAGCATTGCTGTTGGACGCGGTGGAGATCGAGACTTCGCCGCCATGTAGCGGGCCGACCACCGCGTCATTGCAGGGTCCGCAACCGGCCGGCAGTGGTATGACGCCGGCTTCCATAAAAATCTGCATCAGGCCGTCGGCCAACAGCCGGCGGCTCGATTGCTGCGAACCCGGCGCGATGAACATGCGCACACCGGGCGCGAGTTGACGGCCGCGCAAGATCGCGGCGGCCGCCGCAAAATCCTCGTACATGCCCGAGCCGCAGGCACCGATGAAAGCGTGGTCGATTTTTTGACCGACGGCGGCGCTGATATCAAACGATTTGTGGATGCCGCCGGGTGGAGCGATTTGGGGTTCGAGCGCGCTGATGTCGAGCGTGGCGCTGTCTTCGTAGCTGGCATCGGCGTCGGCATAGACCGGTGTGAATGTGCGTTTGGCGTTGGCGCGCGCGCGTTCGAGGATGGATTGCGAGGGCGGGAAGAAGACGCCATAGGCGCGCATCTCGGTGGGTGAATTGCATAGCGCCGTGCGCGCGGCGAGATCGAACTGGTCGAGATCGCCGGCGAACTCCAGCACGCGGTAATCAAGGTCGAAAGCGAGCGCGCCGTCGTTGAGCAGGCGGGCGATGCGAAAGCCGATGTCGCGGGCATGCACGCCGTCTGTGAGTGTGCCGCGCAAGCTCAGTCTGACGGTTTTGGGCGCCATCACCCAGTTGGTGCCGGTGGCCAGCACGCGGCTGATTTCAGCGCCGACCCGAAAGCCGAAGGCGCCAATCGCTCCAGCGTTGGTGGCGTGGCGGTCGTTGTCGAAATAAAACATGCCCGGCAGCAGCAGCCCGCTTTCCATCGGAAAGATGTGGCCGTGACCGCCGCGGCCTACATCGTAAAAGTTTTTGATGCCCCAGGCCTTGGCTGCAGCGCGATTGATGACGCCGAATTCGGCGGCACGCGCGCTGCCGTAGATGACCTCATGGTCGGTCACCATCATGACCTTGTCCGGCGCGGCGAGGCGGTCGATGCCGAGGGCGTCGAGTTCGCGCCGCACACCGCGTACCAGGCCGTCGTGAATCATGATGAAGTCGGGATCGGGATAGACGACATCGCCGGCCTGCACCTGCGCACGTCCGGCGGTGCGGGCGAGTACTTTTTCAACCGCCGTCATTCCCATGGGTATGCTCGAAGTGACTGAATCGAAGGGCGCTCGAGCCTAGCTGCGGGCTGCAGGTGTGTCAAGGGACGGGGCGCGGTAACCGATGATAAAAACGTCGCCTTGCAGTGCTTGCGCAAATGGACAGCGTGCAGTCAAACAGGCACACTTTGCGCCTTCCGACACATGACCGTAGCGACGGCTTTTCCGGTAATGAAACTGCGTGACTTCTGTGCGCCACTTCTGCTTTTATTGACTGCGGTGATGTTCAAGCCGGCGACTGCTGCCGGCGAGGTTGATCTCGGCAACCTCTTGCGTTCGCGCTACGTGCATTGCGCCTTCTATAAGAAATACGGCATTGACGCCACCAGCGGCGACCCGATCATGGTGGAGGGACGGGCCGACTCACTGGTGCATTTTCAGAATATCGATATGGATCGCGCCAGCGCGCAGGCGATCTATACCCGCATGGCTGGACCGCGCACGGTGACAGTGCGGCACACCGCGAAGGCGATCCACTTTATTGATAACATTGGTGGCCTCTACCGCCTGACCACGGTGCACAGCTGTCTGGCGCAGGATGCGCAACGCGGCGTCTGCGTGACGTACGGTGCTGCGCATATCCGTTTGTTTGATCCGGCGGTGATGATCGATCCCGATGCGGTCTATGAAAAAATAAAAACGCATGCCGAGCCGGGTTACTGTGATCACAGCTTCGTCGGTTTGCGCGATCTGCCGCCGCGTCGCTGATACGGCGTGAGCCCGACTGCCGGTCGGCGCGGCTCGATGGGCGGCGGCCGGAGAATGGCAGCGTTGGCTTACAATGTGACGACAATCATTGGTGCAAGCGGGAGGCGGTATGTGGCGAGCAGTCGTGTGGGTGACGCTGTTGATGGTGGCTGGTCTGGCTGCGGCCGATGAGACTGTTGTTAAAAAACTGATGGCGGCCAAATTTCCACAGGCCAAAATCGAGAGCGTACTGAAGACGACGTATGGCGGCCTCTACGAGGTCTACATGGATGGGCGTCTGCATTACACCGACGAGAAGATGAGTTTTATTCTGATCGGCGAGTTGATCGACACCAAGACTTCGCTGAATGTGACCGAGCAGCGTTTTCGCAAACTGACCGCACTAAACCTCAAGGAACTACCGTCGCTGGATCTGGCGATCAAGCGCGTCAAAGGCGATGGCAGCCGCCAGTTGATTGTGTTTTCAGATCCGATGTGTCCGTACTGCCGGCGCATCGAACAGGAATTCGCCAAACTCAACAATGTGACGATCTATCTGTTTCCGTATCCGATCGAAAAGCGTTTTCCGGGTACGACCGAGCTCTCGAAAGCCATCTGGTGCTCGCCTGATCGTGGCAAGGCCTGGGATGAGTGGATGCAAAAAGGTACGCGTCCTACCGCCAAAGGGAGCTGCGTGACGCCGATTGAAGACATCGACAAAATCGGCAGCAAGCTCGGCATTTCAATCACGCCAACGGTGATCTTCGCGGATGGTGCGCCGATGAACGGGATGGTGACGGCGGCCAATCTCGAGCGCCTGATGAATCAGACGCCGCGCTAAACGCGGCTCAGGCGAGGGCGGTGGCAGTTTTACGCGCCTGACATTCCCTGATTTTTTCCGTCAGGTAATTCAGCGCAAAGTCAATTTCCTCGGCGGTATTGAAGCGGCCGACCGTGAGGCGGATGGCATTCGGCGTCGCCGCACCGCCATGCAGGGCTTGCAACACATGGGAGGCGCCGCCGCCCATACAGGCCGAAGCTGAAGACACCGCCACATCGGTGAGCAGCGCAATCATCTGGTCGCAATCGGGCAGCATCACGCTGATGTTCAGGTTATTGGCGATGCGTTGTTGCATATCGCCATTGACGCGCACACAGTCAAGCGCCGATAGGCCCCTGTGCAGTTTGTCGCGCAGCGCGCGCAGGCGCGGCACTTCGAGCGCCATCTCTTCACCGGCGATACGGAAGCATTCGCCCATGCCGACGATTTGATGGGTCGCCAGCGTGCCCGAACGCATGCCGCGTTCATGGCCGCCGCCGTGCATTTGTGGCGCCAGTGCCGCGACGCCTTTGCGCACATAGAGAGCACCAATACCCTTGGGGCCGTAGGTTTTGTGTGCCGTTAATGACATCAGATCCACCGGCATGGTTTTCACATCGATGGCCACCTTGCCGGTGGCCTGTGCGGCGTCGACGTGTAGCAAGATGCCGCGCGCGCGACAGATTGTGCCGATCGCCGCGATGTCCTGGATCACACCGATTTCGTTGTTTACCAGCATGACAGAAACCACGCTGGTGTCAGGCCGCAGTGCCGCTTCAAACCGGCCGCGGTCCAGCAGGCCGTTGGCCTGCGGGGCCAGCAGCGTGATCGCAAAGCCCCGTGTCTCCAGATCGCGCAGCGTATCAAGCACTGCATTGTGTTCGGTTTGCACCGAAACGAGATGGCGGCCGCGCGCGGACTGTGCCAGTGCGGCGCCTTTGAGGGCCAGATTGTTGGACTCGGTGGCACCGGAGGTCCAGATAATTTCCTGCGAGCCGGCGTTGATCAAACGCGCCACCGCTCCGCGCGCGGCCTCCACCGCAGCACGCGCTTCGCGACCAAAGGCATGCGAGCTGCTGGCAGGGTTGCCAAAGCGACTCGTCAGCCAGGGCAGCATTTTTTCAACAACACGTGGATCCACCGGTGTGGTGGCCGAATTGTCGAGGTAGACAGGCAGTGTGGGCAGGGCGGACATGGCGGGATTTCGGTGATCAGTGCCGGGGCATCAAGGCGGTCAGCACGCGCTGGCGCTTTTCTTCGACATCCCGCGCAAAGCCGGGGTGTTTGCTATCGATGAATGAAGTGGCGAGGCCGAGCTTGAGCAGCGCAACGGCAAAGGTGGCGCCCAGATCGTCGACATCCGGGCTGACTTTGGCCATCTGCAGCGCTTCGATGGTTTCGTCCATCAGCTGTTGCAGTGCTGAATGCATTTCTTCATCAAATAATTTTTGCATGGTAGATCCTCGTATTGAGGCTTTGATTTTAGCGCATAGTCGCAGCGGCGCTCGGCGCGATATGCGAAAATCTGATGCAAACTACAGGGAGGAATGCCATGAATCTGAGTCTCAAGGGTAAGGTTGCCGCAGTCACTGGCGGCAGTGAGGGCATCGGTCGGTCCACCGCGCTGCGATTGGCCGAGCTCGGGGCGAGTGTTGCCATTTGCGCCCGCCGCGGAGACATTATGGAAAAATTCGCGGCTGAAATCCGTGCCGCCGGCGGTACCGTCATGACCAGCATTGCGGACGCCACCAAGGCCGCCGACATGTCGCGTTTTGTCGAGGAAACTGTGGCGAAATTCGGCCGCATCGACATTCTCGTCAACAACGCCGGCGCCACCGGTCAGTCGGCGTTTGACACGGTCGACGATGCGGCCTGGGAGAAGGATATCGACGTCAAGGTAATGGCGCATATTTACACCGCCCGCGCCGTCATCCCGCATATGAAAAAACAAGGCGGTGGTCGCATCATCAATCTCAACATGGTGGCAGCCAAGCAGCCTGGCGCTGCGCAGTTTCCGACTACCGTCAGTCGCGCCGCGGGGCTCGCATTGGCGAAGGGGCTCTCGAAGGAACTCGCGCCGCACAATATTCTGGTGAACGTGGTGGCGGTGGGCAAGATCAAGTCTATGCAGCAGGCGCGTGGTGCAACCCGTGCCGGCATCAGCGTTGAAGAGCACTACACGAAAACCGGCAAGACCATCCCGATGGGGCGTGTTGGCGAATCGGAAGAGGTGGCCAATGTGATCGCCTTTCTCGCTTCCGATGCGGCGAGCTATGTCACCGGCACCTGCATCAACGTAGACGGCGGCCTCTCCGGCGTCTTGTAGTGCCCGAGCGTTCGTACGCGGGCGGCGACCGCGTCGCGGCCTGGTTGCTGGCCTCGGTCAGTGCGCTGGCGGTCGCCGGCGAGATGGTACCGGCGTGGCCGGACTGGATCACCGGCGCCATCTGTTGGACGGCTTGCATCATGCTTTGGCACAAGGTCAAGCCGCTGCAGCGCCGTGTCATCGCCTTGTTACTGGCCTTTGGCACTGCCGGTGTGGTGACGGGGACGCTGGCCGGACACAGTGGCTTTTTTATCCGTGCATTGACACAGAACCTGCCGCTGGTCGGCATGTTGATCGCGGTGTCTTTCCTGCAGTTGATCGGCGCACAACCTGGGCCGGGCGGGGAAACGCTGCCGCGCGGACGCGGTGCGTTGTTTCGCACGCTGATCGGCGTCCATCTGTTCGGCGCTGTGATCAATTATTCGGCGGTGGCGATTTTTGCCGACCGCCTGAGTGCACGTACGCGATTGACGCTGGATCAGGCAGCGGCATTGTCGCAATCTTTCATCATCGGTGCGGTCTGGTCGCCGTTCTACGGTGCGATGGCGGTGGCGCTGACCTTCGCGCCGGGCGCGAGTCTGACGCGCCTCATGTGCATCGGTCTGCCGCTGGCGTTGCTGGGCCTGGCGATCAGCTGGTTGACCTTGTCTTCAAGCCGCCACCATCATGCGCGCGAGTTCGCTGGTTATCCGCTGCGTCCGGAAGCCTTGTGGCTGCCTTCGGCGTTGGTCGTTTCGGTGTTGCTGATTCATGAGTTGCAGCCGGCGTGGCCGGTGCTGGCCATCATCACACTGACCGCACCCATCCTCACGGTCTTGACGCTGCTGCTGCGCGACGGTGGTCTGACCGGCGCCGCACTGCGCCGCGTGATTGATGTGCGTCTGCCGGAAATGGGCGGCGAGATGGCCTTGTTCATGGCTGCCGGTGTGCTGTCGGCGGGGATGGCCGGCGCGGTGGCCGCCTTTGAACTCGGCCTGCCGTTCAATCATTTCGGTGCTACCGAGGCCGGTTATACCGCCACTGCCATGACGGTGGCCGCCTGGCTGGGTTTTCATCCGGTGATACTTGGTATGGTGGTTGGGCCGTGGATCGCGCAGTTGAATCCGGATCCTAATCTGCTCGCCATGTCGTTGCTGATGCCGTGGGCGATCGGTTTGACCGCCTGCCCGCTGGGTAACACCATACTCGCCGTGCATGCGCGCTATCAAATTCCGACGCGCGCGTTGTTAAAACGCAACCGCGTGTTCAGCGCGCAGATGCTGCTGCTCAGCTTGATCGTGCTGCAGATTTACGAGCGCGTCGCCGTCTCATTGCCTTAGAGCACTTCGGCGGCGTGATCAGCGAGTCTTGAGCGCTCGCCGCGTTGCAGCGTGATGTGCGCACTATGCGGCCAGCCTTTAAAACGGTCGACCACATAGGTGAGTCCCGAGCTGCCCTCAGTGAGGTAGGGTGTGTCAATTTGTGCAATGTTGCCCATCACCACCACCTTGGTGCCCGGGCCGGCGCGCGTGATCAGCGTTTTCATCTGTTTCGGCGTCAGGTTCTGCGCTTCGTCGATAATCAGGTATTTGTTGAGAAAGGTGCGGCCGCGCATGAAGTTCAATGACTTCACCTTGATGCGCGAACGTACCAGATCGCGTGTCGCCGCAAGTCCCCATTCGCCGGCTTCGTCGTCGCCTTTATTGAGCACGTCGAGGTTGTCATCGAGCGCACCCATCCACGGATTCATTTTTTCTTCCTCGGTGCCGGGTAGAAAACCGATGTCCTCGCCGACCGGTACGGTGACGCGCGTCATGATGATCTCGCTGTAGGTTTTTACCTCCAGCGTATGCATCAGGCCGGCGGCCAGTGTCAGCAGCGTTTTGCCGGTGCCGGCCTGGCCGAGCAGTGTGACGAAATCAATCTCCGGATTCATCAGCGCATTGAGGGCGAAATTCTGTTCGCGGTTGCGCGCGATGACGCCCCAGACGTTGTGGCGTTGATGGCTGTAATCGGTGAGTGTCTCCAACACCGCTTGTTTGCCAGTGATCTCGCGCACCCGCGCGTAGAGGGGCTGGGCCGCTTGCTGATAGACGAACTCGTTGACGATCAACTGCGATACCAGCGGGCCGCTGAGGCGGTAGAAGGTGCGCCCGTTTTGCTGCCAGGACTCCATGCCGCGCGCGTGCTTGTCCCAGAAATCCGCGCCGAGTTCGCGCGTGCCGGTGTAGAGAAGATCGGTGTCTTCGAGCACCTTGTCGTTGAAGTAATCCTCGGTCGCCATCCCCAGCGCGCGCGCCTTGATGCGCATGTTGATGTCTTTGCTGACGAGGATGACCTGGCGTTTGGGTTGCGCGTCCTGCAGATGGCGGACGACGCCGATGATCTGGTTGTCGGCCTTGCCGCCGGCCAGTCGTGCCGGGAGTTCTCCGCTGATCGATGCCGTTTGCAGGAAGAGGCGGCCACTGGCCTCGCCACTGTTATGGCTGTGCAGCGCGATGCCTTCGGCGATGGCGTGTTCGACCGGGCTGATAATCTCGTCAAGAAAGCGGCTGGCCTGACGCGCATTGCGCGAGACTTCGGAAACGCCTTTCTTGTTGGCATCCAGCTCTTCGAGCGTGGCCATTGGAATGTAGAGGTCGTGCTCTTGAAACCGGAACAGGCAGGTCGGGTCGTGCATGAGCACGTTAGTGTCGAGGACGAAGAGCTTGGTGCCGGGGGACCGGCTCCGCGTGGAGGGCGGGGCAGTGCGACGCGGGGTCATGTCACTCCTGTGGCTGAGGCGTGGGGGCAGCGGTGTAGCCGCGGTAATACCGGCGGGCGTGTGGGATCAAGTGGCGGAATCCAGGGTCTTCACAAACTCAAGTACTTCCTGCGCGTGACCGGGCACCTTGAGGCCGCGCCACTCGCGTACCAGCGCGCCTGCGCCATCGAAGACAAAGGTGCTGCGCTCGATACCGCGCACCTGTTTGCCGTACATGTTTTTCATTTTGATGACTTCGAACAGCTTGCACGCGCTCTCTTCGGCGTCAGACAGCAGCTCAAAGGGGAAAGACATCTTGGCCTTGAAATTTTCATGCGATCTCAGGCTGTCGCGCGAAATGCCGAAGATCGCGCATTTCAATTTACAGAACTGCGGATAGAGGTCGCGAAAGTTTTGGCCCTCGGTGGTGCAGCCCGGCGTGTTGTCTTTTGGGTAGAAGTAGAGCACGACCGGGTGGCCGCGCTCGGCGGAGAGTTTAAACAGGGTATCGCTGGTGGCGGGGAGTTCGAAATCGGCAAAGGTCTGTTTGGGCATGGATGGTTGAGGGTTTACGCTAAAAAAGTCAAGATTCATTGTGGAGGAAACAGGAGGCAGTAGCAAGCCGGCGCCTACACGGTGCCGTCATCAAAACTCAATGCAACCGTGTCAAATGCCGGCGTCGGCCAGAAACTCGCCCTTCTGCAGCGAGAGGGTGCCAGAGCGCCCGGCGATTTCGCCGTTGATCACCACGTGGCGCGGTAATGTCGTCGGTTCGAAGGCGTTGTGATAGTCGTGCAGGGATACCAGTTCGTGGCCGGCGGCGCGCCAGCCCTCGAGCAAATGCTCGAACACCGGCAACAGCTTCATGCCTTCGAGTTCGGCGTGGAGTGTGTAGACATGACCGCTGGCACGCCCGTCGGCGCTCAAGCGCAGCAGGTGGCCGGCCACGTTGTCGACGGTAATGTCATCGACTCCGATCAATTCGTCGAGCGTCGGCAGGGTGGTCGGCAGTTGCGGACAGTCGATGAGTTCGCCGTTGATCACGGGAATGAAGGGCTTGCTGCCGCGGCTATCCGAGCAGTACTGGAAGCCCATTTTCTGGGTCAGACGGTAGCTGTGGCGGTTCATCTGCCAGCCGGCCGCGCCGTGCACATGCGGCCGCTCGCCGAAGATTTGTTCGTAACGGTTGCAGGCGCGTTGCATCTGATCCAGCGTCCAGGCGGCATTCGCGTCCGTAACGCCGTCCTGCCATTTGACGTGATCCCAGGTATGCACGCCGGTTTCAAAGCCGGCGTCACGCACGCTGCGCAGAATGTCAGCGCAGCGCACACCGATATCAGGGCCGGGCAGCAGCGTGCCATAGAGCAGAGTAACGATGCCGTAATGCTCGAGTACCGAGGTGCGCGAAACTTTCTTCATGAAGCCGGGACGGAATGCACGCCGCACCGCGCGCCCGGTATGGTCGGGGCCGAGGCTGAACAAAAAGGTCGCGCCTGCCTGGTGGCGCTGTAGGGTTTCGAGCAGACGCGGCACACCTTCGCGGGTACCGCGATAGGTGTCGACGTCGATCTTCAGCGCAATTTTCATTTCTGGCGGCGGGTAGGATGTGTGAAGCGTAAGGGGAGAGGCGGTGCGGACATCATGGCTCGAGCGTTTTTCCAGCGACGCTTTGGCGCCTCACGTCTTACCCCTCACAGCCGACGTCACATTAATTCATCAGGTTGCGCGCTTCGGCGACATCGTTGCGATACGCATCAAAAATATGTTTGAGCGCGGTCTTCATGTCGACCTGCGGACGCCATTTCAGATCACCGCGGGTGTTGGTGATTTTCGGCACGCGGTTTTGCACGTCCTGATAACCCTTGCCGTAGTACTGCGCCGAGGTGGTGTTGATCAGTTTGACCTTCTTCGCGGTCGGCTGATACTCGGGATAGGTTAGCGCAAGCTTTAACATCATCTCAGCCAGCTGCCGCACCGAATAATTATTGGTGGGGTTACCAATGTTGTAGATCTTGCCGCTGGCAATACCGTTTGGATTGTCGATGATCTTGATCAGCGCATCGATGCCGTCGCTGATGTAGGTGAAGGCGCGTTTTTGCGTGCCGCCGTCGACCAGTTTGATATTTTCACCACGCACGATGTGACCGAGGAACTGCGTGATCACCCGCGAGCTGCCTTCTTTCGGCGTGTGTATGCTGTCGAGCCCTGCACCGATCCAGTTGAACGGCCGGAACAGCGTGTACTGCAGCCCTTCCTGCATACCGTAGGCGTGGATGACGCGATCCATCAACTGTTTGGCGCAGGAATAGATCCAGCGCGGTTTGTTGATCGGGCCGAGCACCATGTTGGACATTTCCGGATCGAACTCGCCGTCTTCGCACATGCCGTAGACCTCGGAGGTCGAGGGGAAGACCACGCGTTTGCCGTATTTCACGCATTGACGCACGATCGGCAGGTTGGCTTCGAAATCGAGTTCAAAGACGCGCAGCGGTTCCTTGACATAGGTCGCCGGTGTGGCGATCGCCACCAGCGGCAGCACCGTGTCGCATTTGCGCACGTGATATTCGATCCATTCCTTGTTGATCGTGATGTCGCCTTCAAAAAAATGAAAGCGCGGTTGGTCGAGCAGATCCGAAATACGCTCGGTCTGCATATCCATGCCATAGACCTCCCAATCGGTGGTCTCGATGATGCGTTTTGACAGGTGGTGGCCGATAAAGCCGTTGACGCCGAGTATCAGTATGCGTTTCATGACTGCGTGGTCTCCAGTGTTATCGGATTGTCGCCGAAGCGTGCCAGAAAGTCGCGCCCGGTGTAAGGTTGGCCTTCGAATGCCATCTCGATCAAATGTAGCGTGCTGCCGTCGGCACAGACGGCCAGACAATCATCGCCGTCTGCACGCAGGCTGGGTGAGGTGCCGCCAGCCGCAGTGGCGTTGCAGACTCGCGTGCGGAATACTTTCAGCGTGCCGCCTGCCAGCATTGTGAATGCACCCGGGTAGGGCGGGGCCACGCCACGCACCAGGTTATGGATCGCGCGCGCGTTGAGCTGCCAGTTGATTAGACCGTCGGCCGGTTTGCGTCCGCCAAAATAGCCGCCCTCGGTGAGGTTCTGCCGGATGCGTGGTGCGTTGCCGGCGATCAATGCGGGCAAGCTGCGGTCGAGTACCTCAGCGGCGGCCTGCGTGACTTTCCTGAACACAGCGGCCGCGGTTTCGTCAGGCAGGATGGGGACTGCCTGCTGACCGACAATGTCGCCAGCATCGGGTTTTGCGGTCATGTAATGCAGCGTTGCGCCGGTCTCGGTTTCGCCGCGTATCACCGCCCAATTAATTGGTACGCGGCCGCGGTATTTGGGCAGCAAGGAGCCGTGCATGTTGAGCGCACCGCAGGCCGCGGTATCGAGCACCGGTTGCTGCAGCATATTGCGGTAGTAAAACGAAAAGAGAAAATCTGGCTGCAGGGCGCGCACACGGTCAAGGATTTCCGGCGCGTTGGCGTCTTCCGGCGTGATGGCTGTAATGCCATGCTCAGCGCATAACGCGGCAACGCTGTCGAACCAGATGAATTCGGCGGGGTTATCGGTATGCGTGAGCACGAGACGCACGTCGACGCCGTGGCGCAGCAGTACGTTCAGGCACTGCACGCCGACGTTGTGATAGGCAAAGACGACGGCTGAAGTCATCACGCGCTGGCGGCGGCTGTCGCCACATCAAGCGCAGATTGTGATGGCGCAATACGTAGCGCTTGTTTATGGAGCAAGGCGCGCACCTGCAGTGTCCGGTTTTTCGAGTATTGCCTGGATGAGAAAACGCGGACGGCTACGCACCTGCTGGTAGATGCGCCCGATGTATTCGCCGAGTAAACCCAGTCCGAACAACACCAGACCGGTGAGGAAGAACTGCAGGATGTCGCGATCCCAGAGGGCGAGCAGGCCGGCGCTGAGGCTGTCAGCGTGCACCCAGCGTTCGATGATAACGACGATATAACTGAGCACCGAGAGCACCGCCACGGTCATCCCGATCAGGGAGAACACCTGCAGCGGCATGATGGAAAAACCGGTCACCAGATCAAAGTTCAGACGCAGCAGGCTGTAGAGCGAATATTTGGATTCGCCGGCGGCACGTTCTTCATGCGCGACCATGATCTCGGTCGGATTCGCTGCGTAGTTATAGGCCAGCGCGGGTATAAAAGTGTTGATCTCGCGGCTGCTGGTGATCGCATCGACGATGGCGCGGTCGTAGGCGCGCAGCATGCAGCCCTGGTCGGTCATGTGGATCTTGGTGATACGTTCGCGCATCCAGTTCATGGCGCGCGAGGCGTAGCGGCGGAAGGCCGAGTCCTGGCGCTGGCGGCGGATCGAGCCGACGTAGTCGTGGCCGGCATCCATGGCGGCGAGCAGATTGCCGATTTCCTCGGGCGGATTCTGCAGGTCGGCGTCGAGCGTGACGATACGGCTGCCACGCACATTTTCAAAACCGGCCATGATCGCCATGTGCTGGCCGAAGTTGCCGTTGAACAATACCACTCGCGTAACATCGGGGCGCTGTTCGTATTGACGGCGCAGCAGTGCCGCCGAGCGGTCGCGGCTGCCGTCATTGATGAAGATAATTTCGTAGGCGAGGCCCAGCTTGTCGAGCGCCGGATAAAGGCGCGCAAACAACAACGGCAGCGTCTGCTCTTCGTTGTAGACCGGGATGACGACCGAGACCTGGGGTGTGTTCATGGCACCGGATTTTACCCGATGCATCGGGCGTTTACGACCGTGCGACCACCCACACGCCGATGATGATGATGGCAATGCCGGTCAGGCGCATCGGTGTCACCGCCTCGCCAAACAGGTAATAGGCGGCAATCGCGTTGACGACATAGCCGACCGAGAGCAGCGGATAGGCGATGCTGACCTCGACGCGCGAGAGTGCCATGATCCAGACCACGACGCTGATGACGTAACAACCAAGCCCGCCGACGATGTGCGGTTCGGTGGCCAGTTTCCAGCCGATCGGGACGATGTTGGCGGCGCTGTATTCGAAGGCGCCGACGCTGTTGGTGCCAGCCTTCAGCAGCAATTGGGCGCCAGCATTAAGCAGCACGCCGGTCATCAGTAAGGAAAGGCTGATCGCATTCATGGGCGGGCTCCTCGTATCCTGGGTCAGCGCGGTGGCGTGCGCACGAATACGCGTTCGGTGTCGCGCGCGATGAGTTGCATCGGCAGCCCGGATTTTTGTAGCTGGATGTACATTTCCGGCCCCATCACCGCCAGCGCATAGGGGTGCGCGTTCCACACCGGCTCGAAGGCCTTGATGGTCGGGATCCAGCGCTGCGGTTCCTGCTGCAGGCCGAAGGCCATTTCATCCTGGAATTCGACCAGCGTTAGCGTGCGTTTGAGATAAAACGGCAGCGTCTGTTCATAACTGCCGATGCTGTAAAAGGGCATATCAGGGGTCAGATCAGCCGGCAGTTTTTTCACCAGATGAGCGGTCGAGTGCGCGGGGGAGAGGGCGCTTTCGCTGGTCACCGCCAGCTGTGTGGTTATGAGGCCGGTGAACGCACAGACGATGATGGCCGCATGCGTTTTTTCACGCCAGCCCAGTATGATGGCGGTGAGCATGCCGGCCAGCAACACGCCGGCTGTCGCATACAACCAAGGCATCTGGGCGCGATAGAGTTCGGCCGGAATCGCCGCCGAGGCAAGGCGGTCGGTGAATTGCGTGGCATACAAGCCAAACGCACCCATCAGCGCGATCGGCAGTAGTTGCAGGGCGAGCGTGCGGCCGCGTATTTTCGCCAACCGCGCGCCGATCAATAGCGCCAATGCCGGAAAGATCGGCAGGATGTACGAGGGCAGCTTGGAATTCGAGACCGAAAAAAACGCAAAGATGAAGCCCGACCAGAGCAGCAAAAACAGCGTGGCGTCGAACTCGCGGTCGCGCTCGCGGCGCAGCGCGGTGACAAGGGCGTCGAACAGCGTCAGCAGCCACGGCAGTATGCCCAGCAGCAGGATCGGAATGAAGTAGTACCAGGGTTGGTAACGCTGATGTACCGTTGTGGTGTAGCGCTGAAAATGTTCATGGATGAAGAAAAAGTGCGGGAACTCCGGGTTGGCGATGGAGACCGCGATAAACCACGGTGCGCTGATGGCGAGGAAGAGCAGCCCGCCGCTGAACAGGTGCAAGCGCCGTAAAATGCTGAAATCGCGCCTGATCAGCATATAGAGGACGACCACCGCGCCGGGCAGCACGATGCCGACCAGGCCCTTGCTTAACACCGCCAGCGCGCAGCCGGCCGCTGCTGCAAGCATCCAGCGTTTTTGCGATTGTGGACTGCCGCGCGGGTCGAGGCCGAGCACGACACCGATCATCGCCAGCGTCATGAAAAAAGCCAGCCCCATGTCGAGGGTCAGGATATGCGCCATGCCCGCGTAAAGGAGGCTGCTGCCCAGCACCAGCGCGGCATAAAAGCCGGCGCGCCTGCCATAGAGGCGGCCGCCCGCAAAGTAGACCAGCAGCAGGCCGGCAAAGCCGGTGAGTGCGGGCCAGAAGCGGGCGGTCCACTCGTGCTCGCCGAACACCTTATAAGCCGCCGCGGTGCCCCAATATTGAAGCGCCGGCTTTTCGAAATATTTGATGCCGTTCAGGCGTGGTGTGACCCAGTCGCCGCTTTGCGCCATATAACGCGGAATTTCCGAATAGCGGCCTTCGTCCGACAAGGCGAGCTTGCGGTAATCAAGATTGGCGCACCAGATCAGCAGCGCCGCGGCTAGCACGATCCAGACCCCGCGCAGGGGACGTTCCGACATTGAAAACAAGATGATTGGGGTGTCGTTTGAAAGGGCCCCGATTATAGCAGCCGCTGTCAGCGCGACCACGCGGTGGAGAGCCTACTCGGGCGGCGCTCAGGTGGCCGCATTTTTTGCGCTGGCGACGCCGGTAAATCGGATCACGACGATATCCGGGCGCACGCTGTCGCCGTATCCATCGTCGCCTGTGCGCACCACCGGGCCGCAGTAGAAACCGATCCGGGCTGCGAGTCTGACCTTGCCTGTTTATACCGTTCGCGCGTTGATGCGGCCTTGCATATGGCAGGCGGCAAGTGCTGCCGCATCGGCATTGGGGAACACACAGATCAGGCCGTCGCCAATGGACTGGCTGACCCAACCACCGCACGTTTTGGCGGCCGTGGTGAATATCCCAATGCAATCGCTGATTTGGTTGAACGCCGCGGTGTCGCCTATTTGCTCATACAGGCGTGTGCTGCCGCTGACGTCAGCGAACAGAACTGCGAGACGGCTGCGCTCACTGGACAAGCGGTGGATATCCTTGCAGCCATTACATATGCGTATGGTTCAGGGGCAAAACGGCAGGTCGAATATAATTCTCGGATTGTGAGTGCGGTGCGACAGCCCCATGAAGCATGAGCAGTATGGGACTGGCACCGCGTTTTTGCGCCAGTGGCGGCGGGTGGGTTGTGCGGAATGTGTAACGGAACTATTTTTACGCGTGCCGGCATTGTGGTCGCCTTGCGGGGAGTTGCCATGAAATACCAGTTGTCCGTCTTGCAGCGGGGCGCCAGTGCGAGCAGTGATGTGCGCCAAATCGGGGAGTACAAAAGTCTGGAAGAAGCGGTTGCTGCGGCGCAGCAGGAGGTCAACGCGCTGTTGGCTGAGCTTTATACGGCCGGCATGGCGGCTGAGGCGTTGCTGGCAGGTTACCGTGCTGCCGGCCATACGCTGTATCTATTTCGCGACGACGAAGAGACCATGGACGCCAGCAGCTTCAACCATTTTCAATTCGCTAAGGTGCGTAGCGCGGAAATTTGCGCTGCCAGCCAGTAGCTTTTCAGCAACTCAGGTGCCGGCGATGCAGGCCACCGCAAGCCGCGCGAATTCGGCGTCGCTGTCCGCGCCAACCGTCAGGCGCAAACCCTGATCGACGCGCGGATAGTGATGCAGTATTGAGCGGGTGTAGGCGGGGTCGTAGTGCAGTTCGAGCAACTCCTGCACGAGCCGGGCATCCTCGCCTCCCACCGATAGCTGCTTCCATGCGTTGATACGTTCGTGTCCGTGCAAGGTCACCAGGCAGTCGAGTTTGGCACCCAGTGCTTCGGGGGCTTGCACGAAGTGTGCATACTCATCGAGCAGCATCGGCACCCTGAGGGTTGGGGGGGCTTCCAGCCGGATGCAGTCGCTGGCCCACATCGCAGCGATCAGGGCTTCCGGGGTGCGCAGGTTACCGATCTTCTTGCTTTCCGACTCAACAAACACCGGGCGGGCAGGGTCAAAACCGCGCAGCGTGTGCCAGACCATGCTCTCGAACATTTTTTGCGAGGGCTGCGGCGCGTCGGGCAGGTGGCCCAATACCGAGCCGCGGTGCATGGCCAGGGCTTCGAGATCAAGTACCTGGGCGCCGGCGCGCACCAGTTCACGCAGCAGCCGGCTCTTGCCCGAACCGGTCAGGCCGCAGATGACGCGCCAGTTAAAACGTGCGGGCGCCACGGCAAGTTCGTCGATCACCGCGCGACGATAGGTTTTGTAGCCGCCCTCGAGGCGGTTGGCGCGCCAGCCGATTTGTTGCAATACCGAGGTTAGCGCGCCGCTGCGTGTGCCGCCACGCCAGCAATAGATAAGAGGCTTCCAGTGACGCGGACGCTGCGCGAGGTTCTCTTCAAGGTGGCGCGCAATGTTGCGGCTGACCAGCGCAGCACCGACTTTCTTCGCATCGAAAGGCGAGATCTGTTTGTAGAGCATGCCGACACGGCTGTGTTCTTCATTGTCAAGTACCGGGCAGTTGGTGGCGCCGGGGATGTGATCCTCGGCGAATTCCGCCTCGGAACGCACGTCAATCACCTCGTCAAACTCGGCGAGTTGTGCTACGGTAACCGGCTCGTTATTACGCAATGACACCTCGAAGAGACAGGCCCTATGAATCCATCAAACGACCCGCAAAAAATAAAACTGACCACATTTTCACACGGCGGCGGATGAGGCTGCAAACTACCGCCGGCGTTGCTGGCGGATTTGCTCTCCCACTCGCCGCTGGCCGGCGTCTACCCGAACCTGCTGGTTGGCACCGAGTCGAGTGACGACGCCGCCGTTTATCGTCTGAACGATGAGCAGGCGATCGTGGCGACGACGGATTTCTTTCTGCCGATCGTGGATGATCCGTTTGATTTCGGCCGCATCGCCGCGACCAATGCGATCTCGGATGTCTACGCAATGGGCGGCACGCCCCTGTTCGCACTGGCGCTGCTCGGCATACCGCTGGGTAAGCTGCCGGTCGAGGCGGCACAACAAATTCTTGCCGGTGGTGCAGCGGTATGCAAAGCGGCGGGCATTCCGATTGCCGGCGGTCATTCAATCGATAACCCCGAACCACTATATGGGTTGGTGGCGATCGGCGTGGTGCATCCGGCACGCATCAAACGGAATAACCTGGCGCAGGCCGGTGACGTCTTGATTCTGGCCAAGGGGATCGGCGTTGGCGTCATGAGCGCGGCGCTGAAAAAGGGCGAGCTACGCGAAAAAGCCTATCAACAGATGATCGATGTGACGACTCAACTCAACACGCCGGGCATTGCGCTGTCGGCGCTGCCAGGGGTGCATGCGATGACCGACGTCACCGGCTTCGGCCTGCTCGGGCATCTGCACGAAATGTGCCGCGGTTCGAAACTGCAGGCGGATATTCGTTATGCCGACGTCCCGGTGCTGTCGGCCGCAGTACATCTTGCGCAAGCGGGTTACATCACCGGCGCCTCGGATCGTAATTGGACGAGTGTCGGTCCGCATACGCAGCTGCCGGCGGATTTTGCCGAATGGCAGCGCCAGCTCTTGTGTGATCCGCAAACCAGTGGCGGTCTGCTGGTCGCCTGCGACCGCGCCACGGCGCCGCAGGTGATGGAGATATTCCGCGCCGGTGGTTTTGCCAGTGCCCGTGAAATCGGCAGTCTGTCGGCGGGTGAGCCACATATACGCGTGACATGAGGGCGGCCGCAGTCTATCGATACGCATCACGCCCCCGCGCCCATAGGGGGCAGACTTGACGCCGCTGTATCTGACCTTTGCGGTGGGATTTCTGAGTTTTACCGCGATGACCGCGGCACGCGTGGTGTTGTCGCTCTACGCGCTCGAGCTCGGCGCCGAGGCCTCGTCGGTCGGCGTGCTCGGCGCGATGTTCTTTATTTTTCCGTTGTTGTTGTCGTGGCCGGTGGGCGCGATGTCCGACCGTACGGGGCCGCGCAAACCCTTGATTGGCAGCACGCTGATCGGCGGCAGCGGTTTGTTGTTGCCGTTCTTCTGGCCGCATGTCGCCGCCTTGTATATCGCAGCGGCGATGGCGGGCCTGGCGCTGGCGCTCTATCACGTCAATCTGCAAACACTGGTCGGGCGTTTGAGCGCGAACTCGCAGGAGCGGGTGCACAATTTTTCAAATTTTAGTCTGGTCGGGGCCGCCACTAATTTCTGCGGTCCGCTGGCGGGCGGATTCGCGGTTGATCACGCCGGACATGCGATCGCCAGTTTAAGCATCGCCGCGATGTCGGTGGTGGCGTTGATCCTGCTGCTGGTGTTTGGTCGCAGTCTGCCGCGCGGCGAGCGTTCGAGCGCGCCCAAACTGCGGGTGATGGATACGCTCTCAGATCGCACTATGCGCGGCATGTTGATCACCAGCGGCCTGATGCAACTGGGCACCGACTTGTTTCAGTTTTACATGCCGATCTACGGCCACAACGCCGGCATGTCGGCCAGTGCCATTGGCGTGGTGCTCGCAGCGTTCGCGTTCGCGTCGTTTTGTATCCGCTTCGGCATGGCGAGATTGGTGGCGCGCTTCAGCGAGCAGCGGCTGTTGTGTTATTCGTTTTTCTTTGGCGCAGTCGGCTTCATGCTGGTGCCGGTGTCCCACAGCGTCGCGGTGCTGGCGTTGGTGGCCTTCCTGTTCGGGCTCGGCATGGGCTGCGGACAACCGCTCACAACCATGCTGATGTTCGCGCGCTGCGCCGAGGGGCGCACCGGTGAGACGCTGGGCCTGCGGCTGACGGTGAACAACGTCATGCGCGTGGCCGGGCCGGCGGTGTTCGGCGTGGTCGCCTCGTTTACGGGTTTGACCGCGGTGTTCATCTTGAACGGGATGATGATGGGCATCGGTGGCTGGATGAGCCGGCCACGCGAAAAAGCCGAGGGCGTTGACGGAAAGTAGCCCGGCGTTGTGGTCTGGGTGCGGCGTTGGGTTAGCGCGCGGCGTGTGCAATCACCACAACATTCAACAGCGAAAATCCTCGACGAAATGCGGTTCCCTGGTAAAGCGGCAGACCAGACTTGCTGCGGTCATAAATAATTGCACGCCGTTGGCGAACTGAAGTTCAACCCTCACGCCGTTTGTATGGGTGCAGGGTAATGCCGGACGCAGTTGCGGCACGCCGTCGGCCACTAATTTTCCGTCAGTCAGCCGGCCCAAGCAATCGGCCAGAGCGCCGTTCCATGTCGCGTTGTCGAAGCGCATCTCCAGCGCATCAAGGAAACCGGAGACGCCACCAAGCCCTGACCCATCATCAGTGCGATGCACATGGGCAGCGGAAAACAGTAGCGTGAGCCCGCGGTCTGCCGCTTCAATGCGGTCGATTTCAGAGCCGTGGAAGTCCAGGGTGGTCTGCATGGCGCGCGTTGCGGGAGCGCTTAGCGCCGCCATTCAGCGTTTCGACAGCATGGGCGCGAGAACTTTCCAAACGGTTTCCAGTATCAGCGCTTGCGCTGCGGCATTCGGGTGCAGGTTGTCGTCCTGGAAGAGCTCGCGTTTGGTGGCCACGCCGTCGAGTAAAAATGGCACGAAGGCGGTCTGCTGGCGACGGGCGAGGCTGGCGAAGGCCTGTTCGTATTCCAGCGTGTATTGCGCGCCGTAGTTGGGCGGTAGGCGCATGCCAATCAAGACCACGCGGCTGCCGGCTTTCTGTGCCGCACTCACCATGGCGGCGAGATTTTCGCTCATTTGTTTGACCGGCAGGCCGCGCAGGCCATCGTTGGCGCCGAGTTCGATCAGCGTGAGGGCCGGTTTATGGGTGGCGAGTGCCGCGGCGATGCGGGTGGCGCCGCCGCTGGAGGTCTCGCCGCTGACGCTGGCGTTGACCACGTTATAATCCGCGCGCTGTTGTTGCAGGCGTTGCTGCAGCAACGCCACCCAGCCGTCCTGCTGGCGGATGCCATAAGCCGCCGACAAACTGTCACCAAACACCAGTATCGTCTGCGCTGCACCGGCCGCTGCGGAACCTAACAGCACAAAAGCGATCACAACAATCCGTATGAACATGAATCCTGCCATCCCCATGATTGAAGCGCGCGCTTTGTGCAAAAGCGTTGCCAACGGCGCGCAACCGCTCGCCATTTTGCAGGATATTGGTCTGCAGGTCATGCCGGGCGAGGCGGTGGCCATCGTCGGCGCCTCGGGTTCGGGTAAATCGACGCTGCTGGGTTTGCTCGCCGGTCTTGATGTGCCGAGCAGCGGCACGGTGACGCTGGCGGGGCAGGCTTTGTTTGCGCTCGATGAGGACGGCCGCGCCGCGCTGCGCGCGAAAACGCTGGGCTTTGTGTTTCAGTCGTTTCAGCTGCTGCCGGCGCTGAACGCACTCGAAAACGTCATGCTGCCGCTGGAACTGGCGCAGGCGCCTGACGCCGCCGCCCGCGCGGAAGCGATGCTGCGCCGGGTCGGCCTCGGTGAACGGCTGCGCCATTATCCGAAAACCCTGTCTGGCGGTGAACAACAGCGCGTCGCACTCGCGCGCGCTTTCGTCATGCAGCCGCAGTTGCTGCTCGCCGACGAACCGACCGGCAATCTGGACGCCGCCACTGGTGCGGGCGTGATCGATTTATTGTTTGAACTGAACGCCGAGCGCGGCACCACGCTGATACTCGTCACGCACGACAGCGTGCTGGCGCAACGCTGCTCGCGGGTGATTCGGCTGGCCGGCGGCACAGTGGTTGCGGACTGAGCGGCGATGCGTTTCGCCTTGACCCTGTTGTGGCGTGACTGGCGCGCCGGCGAATTGCGTGTCCTGGCGGTGGCCCTGCTGCTGGCGGTGGCGAGCGTCACCAGCACCGGGTTTTTTGCCAATCGCTTGCAACAGGCCTTGACCAACGAGGCGTATCAACTGCTCGGCGGTGACGTCGTGCTGGTGGCCGATCATGCGTTCTCGCAGGAGACGCGTGGAGCGGTGACCGCGCACGGCCTGCAAATAGCCGAGAGCATGAGCTTTACCAGCATGGCGCGTACCGCAGGCGAGGCGCAGCTGGTGGCGGTGAAGGCGGTGTCGGCGGGTTACCCCTTGCGCGGCAGGCTGCGGATCGCGGCGGCGGCGGGGGCGGTGGATGCCGAAACCGATACGCTGCCAGCGGCGGGCGAGGTGTGGGTTGATGAACGTCTGGCCGGCGTCTTTGCGATCGCCGTTGGTGAGCGTCTTGAACTCGGTAACAGCAGCTTCCGGGTTGGCGCGATTCTGACGCTGGAACCGGATCGTGGCACTTCGTTCTTCAACTTCGCGCCGCGATTGATGATGCGTCTGGATGATGTCGCGGCGACCGGGTTGGTGCAAACCGGCAGCCGTATTTCTTATTCGATCCTGGCGGCGGGTGAGCGTGCGGCGGCGGTGGCTTTTGAAAAACACATTACGCCGCGTCTGGGGCGGGGCGAAAACCTGCAAAGCCTGACGCACGCGCGCCCCGAAATTCGCGGCACGCTGGAACGTGCGGCGCAATTCGTCAATCTGGCCGCCTTGCTGGCGGTGATCCTCGCGGCGGTGGCGGTGGCGCTGGGCACGCGCTATTACCTCAAGCGTCACCTCGATGGTTATGCGGTGATGCGTTGTCTCGGAGCGACCCAGCCGCAGTTGTTGTCCTTGTTATTGCGCGAATTTGTAGTGCTGGGCGTCGCCGCCTCGCTGCTCGGCGCGCTCGCCGGTTATGCCGGGCAGGCAGTGATCGTTTGGCTGATCGCTGATCTATTGAAGGTCGCACTGCCGGCACCGAGCTGGTTACCGGCGGTGCACGGATGCGCGGTGGGTCTCGTACTGTTGCTGGGCTTCGCGCTGCCGCCGCTGCTGCAACTCAAGGGCGTGCCGGCCTTGCGCGTATTGCGGCGCGAACTTGGGCCGCCGCGGCAATCGGCGCTGTGGGCGTATGCGGCGGGTCTGGCCGCCTGCGCTTCGCTCGTGATCTGGCAGGCCGGCGAATTGCGGCTCGGCTTGGTGGTGTTCGGCGGCTTTTGTGCGGCGTTTGTAGTCTTCGGCGTGGTGGCCTGGTCGGCCTTGAAACTGCTCGGACGTTCGAGCGGTGCCAGCGGCCTCACCTGGCGTTTTGGTCTGGCCAATCTGGGGCGGCGCACAGGCGCGAATACGGTGCAGGTGCTGGCGCTGTCGATCGGCCTGACCACACTGTTGTTGCTGAGCTTCACGCGTGGCGATTTACTCTCGACCTGGCAGGCCAAGCTACCGGCCGATGCGCCTAATCGTTTCGTCGTCAATATCCAGCCCGATCAGCGCCTTGCTGTGAGCGATTTTTTTACCGGCAACGGCGTGCTCCAACCCGAGATTTATCCGATGGTGCGCGGCCGTTATGTGGCCTTGAACGGGCAGCCGGTGAGCAGTGAGGGTCTCGAGGATCGTGGGCGGCGTCTGCTCGAACGCGAGTTCAATCTCTCTTATTTGGAGGCGCTGCCGGCCTACAACCGCCTGAGCGCAGGGCGCGCTTTTAACGCCGATGATATTGAACGCGGTGCGCTGTCGGTGGAAGAGGGCATCGCGCGCACGCTGGGCTGGAAGCTTGGTGATGTGTTGAGCTGGCAGGTGGCGGGCGAACACTTCGAGGCGCCCATCGTCAACATCCGCAAACTCGATTGGGATTCGATGCGCGTGAACTTTTTCGTCATCGCCACGCCGTCGCTACTGCAGAAGGCGGCGACCAGTTACATCACCAGTTTTCATCTGCCCGCAGCGCAGGCGCCGCTGACGCAGGTATTGTCGAAGCGCTTTCCCAATCTGACCGTGGTGGATATGGGAGCTTTGTTGCGGCAGGCGCAGGATCTCGTGGCGCAGGTGGTGCGCGCGGTGCAATTCATTTTCATGTTCGCCATCGGCTCTGGCGTGCTGGTGTTGTATGCGGCGCTGCTGTCGACCCGCGACGAACGCGTGCGCGAGGCGGCGGTGATGCGTGCACTGGGCGCCACGCGCCGTCAGGTATTGGCGGCGCAGCGCGCGGAGTTCATCGTGCTGGGCTTACTTGCCGGGCTGTTGGCGGCGGTGGGGGCGACCGCGATCGGCTGGCTGATTGCGCAAAAGGTGTTCGATTTTCCGTATCAGATCAATCACTGGGTATGGCTGGCCGGGCCGCTGTTCGGGCTCGCGTGTCTGGGGGTTAATCTGCGCGCAGCGGCGCAGGCGGTGTTGAATACGCCGCCGCTGGCCGCGCTGCGCGATGCCTGAATGTAGAATCGCTGGATGATTGAAATCCTCATCGGCATCACCCTCGTGGTTTTCGCGGCGGGCATTGTCTTCCTTGGATTGCGCTTGGGTGCCCTGCAGCGCCGGCTCGATGATATGCCGGCGGCGATGACGCAGGGCTTCGAGGAACGCCATCGTGCGATGCTGGCCGATCTGCATCAGGGGCTGACCGGTCAGGGCGACCGTCTCGCCGCAGCACTCACCGATAACTCGGAACGCCTGCGCACCGCCACCGGCGACGAGCTCAAACAAACCCGCGATACGCTGCACCGCCTGCAACTGACGTTGACGGAAACGCTCGGACAGAATCGCGAGGCGATGTTGGAGAAATTGGCGCTGACGACGCAGGCCCTCACCGGCAAGATCGACGAGCAGCTCGCCCTGATCGCCGGCAAGGTCAACGAACGCCTCGACGAAGGCTTCAAGAAAACCAACGAAACCTTTACCAATGTGATGACGCGTCTGGCGACCATCGACGAGGCGCAGAAGAAAATCGAAACACTCACCGGCAGCGTCGTCGGCTTGCAGGAAATTCTCGGCGACAAGCGCTCGCGCGGTGCATTTGGCGAGGTGCAGCTCGAAGCCATTGTGCGCAATGCGTTGCCCGAATCGGCGTTTGAGTTTCAATACACGCTCGCCCGCGGCGTGCGCGCCGACTGCGTGCTGAAGCTGCCGCCGCCGACCGGCATGCTGGCGGTTGACTCCAAGTTCCCGTTGGAAAACTATGAACGCATGTTTGCCGAAGGCGCGGAACGGGCGTCGTCAGCGGCGTTCAAGTCGGATGTGAAAAAGCATATCGATGATATTTCGAGCAAGTACATCGTGCCCGGTGAAACCGGCGACGGTGCGCTGATGTTTCTGCCGGCCGAGGCGGTGTTTGCGGAAATTCATGCGCGCCACCGCGACCTCGTCGATTACGCGCTGGCGCGCCGCGTCTGGATCACCTCGCCGACCACGCTGATGGCGATCCTCAACACCGCGCGCGCCGTCATCCGCGACGTCGAGATGCGCAAACAGGTGCACGTGATTCAGGACGAGCTGGGCAAGCTGGGCGCGGACTTCGGCCGTTTCCAGTCGCGCATGGACAAGCTCGCGCAGCACATCGATCAAGCCAAACACGATGTCGACGAAGTGCATGTGAGTAGTCGCAAAATCAGCGAACGCTTTGCGAAGATCGAGCGCGTTGAGCTGGAGGACGGGGCTGCGGCCAAGGCCCGGCTTCAAGCCCAAGCCCAAGCCCTGCCCGGCGGGACGGCGGAATGAGCATCCTCGGGTCGCGTTGACAACGCATGTTTGAAGCCTACACGCGCTGGCGGCGCCGCCGCGTCATCGTGCGCTCAACCCTCGATCCGGCATTGTGGCGGCAGACGCTGGCGCAGCTGCCGTTTCTGGCAGGCCTGACGGCCGATGAGCAGGAACGGTTGCGCGAGACGGTGATTCTTTTTTTGCATCACAAGTCCATCCATGGCGCGGGTGGGTTGGTGCTGGAGGCGGCAATGCCGTTGGTGATTGCGATGCAGGCCTGCCTCCTGATTATGAATCTGGACATCGATTATTACGCCGGCTGGGTTGAAGTGATCGTCTACCCGGATGAATTTGTGCCCAGTATGGAGTTTGTCGACGACGACGGCGTGGTGCACCGCGAACAGGCGCCGCGTGCCGGTGAGGCGTGGCTGCAAGGGCCGGTGATCCTGTCGTGGGCGGATGTGGCGCCGCGCACCGGTGGCGACGGCGTCAATGTGGTGATCCACGAGTTCGCTCACAAGCTCGATATGTTGAATGGCGATGCCAATGGTTTCCCGCCGCTACACGCCGGCATGAACAGACGTGAGTGGGCGGCGGCGTTTGCACAGGCTTACCAGGATTTCACGCGTCGGGTCGAAGCCGATGAAGAAACACTGATCGACCCGTATGCCATCGAGTCGCCGGCGGAGTTTTTTGCGGTGATGAGCGAGGCATTTTTTGAGCTGCCGCGTGTGGTGGCCTCTGAATATCCGGCGGTCTATACGCAGCTGGGTCTTTTCTATAAACAGGAACCGCTGGCACGTCTGCCCGTGTTGTCGCAGGGGCTAATCGGGTAAGCTGCTGCGCGTGTCTAATCTTCCTATTTCTCTGCGCTCCATTCTGATTACCGGCTTCGGTGCGCTGCTCGCGCTGATGCTGTGTACCTTGCTGGTGTTGTGGGCCTGGCGCGCCGACGATATTGCGACCATCGCGCTTGCGCTGGCGCTTCTCGCTTTCGGCATGCTGCTGGGCGCGTGGATGATACAACGCGTGCTCGATCACGAGACGGCGTGGGGTCTGGCGGCCGATCAGGCCGAGGCGACCTGGCGCGCGATGGGCGATGGGGTGATCCGCGTGCGTGCCGACGGTTGTATTGATGCGATGAACGCGGTGGCCGAGCGCTATACCGGCTGGACCGCAGCCGCGGCCCGCGGCCAACCACTGGATGTGGTCTACCGGCTGGTGGAAGACCAGACCGGCCTGCCTTTGCTGCACCAGGAAAACGCCGGGCGCGGCAGTCGCGCACTGGTGATGCAGTTGTTGCATCGTGACGGCACACTCTGTGCGGTGCGGGATTCGATGGCACGTCTGCCGGCGGCGACAGCGGTGGCGACCACGACGGCGACCACGACCACGACGGCAGCGGCAGAAGGTTGGGTGGTAGTTTTTCATGATGTCACTGAAATCGAGCAGATGGCGCGCCAGTTGTCGTGGCAGGCCAGCCACGATTCGCTGACGGGCCTGATCAACCGGCGGGAATTTGAGCTGCGTTTGCGTGACTTGTTGGAGTCAGCGCGCAACGACGGCGTGCGTCACGCCCTGCTGTATCTCGATCTTGATCATTTCAAAGTGGTCAACGATAGCTGCGGTCATGCGGCGGGCGATGAGATGTTGCGTCAGCTTACGGCGGTGATGCAGTTGAACATGCGTGGCAGTGATGCGCTGGCGCGGCTGGGTGGCGACGAGTTTGGCGTCTTGCTGACGGCCTGCCCGCTCGAGCAGGCGGTGCGCATCGCCAACGCCATGCGCGAAGCGGTGCGTGAATTTCGTTTTGTCTGGGAGGCGCGCAGCTTCGGTGTCAGTGTCAGCGCCGGCCTGGTCGACATCGATGGTAGCGAACCGGCCGAAAACGTGTTGGCGGCGGCCGACCGCATTTGTTACGAGGCCAAGAGCCGCGGGCGTGATCGCGTGCAAGTCCATCGCCCGGGGGTGGCTGACGGCGGCGGGGAGAGCACTGATCTGAAAATGGTTTCGCGTATCAACCACGCCTTCGATCTCGATAAGTTCCGTCTCTATCGGCAAAAGATCGTGGCGGTTAATGCGGCCGACGGCGATGCGCCACATTATGAGATTCTGGTGCGCATGTTGGATGCCAATGGGCAGCTGGTGGCGCCAGCTGTGTTTATGCCGGCGGCTGAGCGCTACAACCTGTTGAACGCGCTTGAGCGTTGGGTGATCCGCACCTTGGTCGAATTTCTGGCGCAGCAGTGCGCAAATGGCGTGATCTGTGCTGAGACTGCCGGCACCACGACGGCGTTTTATGCGGTGAATTTGTCAGGCGCCAGCATCAACGATGCGAGCTTTCTTGATTTTATGCGCGACCTTTTCAGCCGCCATGCGCTTCCTCGCGGCCTGCTGTGCTTTGAGATTACCGAGACCACCGCTATTTCCAACCTGCAAAATGCGGCGGCGATGATGGGGGAGCTGAAAATCCTCGGCTGCCGGTTTGCACTCGACGATTTCGGTGTGGGCATGTCGTCGTTTGCGTATTTGAAAAGTCTGCCGGTTGATTACATCAAGATTGACGGCGTCTTCAT
>CAMDSO010000028.1 GCA_945906935.1 Bordetella parapertussis | reverse complement strand
TGCGCGCCTGGGTGTCGGGCTTGAAGGCGTGGCAATTGCCGAGCGCGCCTGGCAGCATGCGCTCGAGTATGCGAAGACGCGCGTGCAGGGCCGCGCCACCGGACAGAAGACTGGCGAGCGCGTCACCATCATCCAGCATCCGGATGTGCGACGCATGCTGCTGACGATGAAGGCGCAGATCGAAGCGATGCGCGCATTGGCGTATAGCGCCTCGGCTGCGCTCGACAAGGCGCGGCATCATCCCGATGACGGCGAACGCGCGCGCCAGCAGGCGCGGGTCGATTTGTTGATTCCGATTGTGAAGGGCTGGTGCACCGAGCAGGCGATTGAAATCGCCTCGACCGGCGTGCAGATACATGGCGGCATGGGTTTCATCGAAGCGACGGGCGCCGCGCAATATTTGCGCGATGCGCGCATCACGGCGATCTACGAAGGCACTACGGGTATACAGGCCGCCGATCTGGTGGGCCGCAAAATCGGTTTTGAAAAAGGTGCGACAGCGGCGCTCATCATCGCAGAGATGCGCGGCGACATGGCGCGGCTGGCGCTCCACGCGCAGGCGGAGGTCGCAGCACTACATGCAGCGCTGACACGCGCAGTCGTCGCCCTGGACGCGGCGACGCAATGGGTGGTGACGACTTTTCCTGCCGATGCGAATGCGGTCGCCGCGGTGTCGGTGCCCTATCTCAAATTGTGGGGGATCGTCGCCGGCGGCTGGTTGATGGGCCGCGCTGCTGAAATCGCCGCAGCGCGGTTCGCGGAGGCTCAAGGCGATCTCCGGTTCTACCGTACGAAGATCGCCACGGCCCGCTTTTATGTTGAACACATTCTGCCGCAGGCGTCCGCGCTGGCCGAGGAAATCTGTAGCGGTGCGGCCAGCGTGCTGCTGCTGGAAGAAGACGCGTTCTGACGGCGGCGCGTGGCTGCCGCCAGAGGTGTTTTATTCCGCCGTGATGCCGGCCTCTTTGACCACCGCCGCATAGCGCTCGAATTCGCTCTTGATATAGCGGCCGAATTCTTCAGTGGTGGCGGTCGGAAACGCCACGATGCCCAGCGCCGCGAGGCGTTCCTTGACGTCGTTCTGCGCCAGCGCCGCACCGATATCCCGGTGTATGCGGTTGGCGAGCGCGGGCGGGATGCCGGCCGGGCCGACAATGCCATACCAGTTGTCCACGGCAAAGCCGGGCAGGCCGCTTTCGGCGATCGTCGGAATCTCGGGAAAATATTCAGAGCGTTTTGCCGACGTCATGCCGAGCGGCCGGATCTTGCCGGTTTTCACATGCGTCAGCGCGGTCGAGACGGTAGCAAAGATAATCTGGATATTACCGGCGAGCAGATCGACCATGGCCGGCGCACCACCTTTATAGGGAATATGTTGCATCGTGATGCCAGCGGCCCTGCTGAAAATTACGCCGGCGAGATGGTCGGCGCGGCCGGCACCCGAGGAGCCGTAGTTGAGTTTTGCCGCTGGCGTTTTGGCATAGGTGATCAATTCCTTTACCGTGTGCACCGGCACAGAGGGATGAACCACCAGCAGATTAAGCGCGCTGGCTGTGCGTGCAAGCGGGGTGAAATCGCGTACGGGGTTATACGGCGGTTTGCTGTAGAGACTGGGCGCGACGGCAACCGGTCCGATCGAACCGAGGGTCATGGTGTAGCCGTCGGCGGGTGCCCTCGCGGTGATTTCCATGCCGATCACGCCGCCGGCCCCTGCACGGTTGTCGACGATGACATTCTGCCGCCATTGATCAGTCAGTTTTTGCGCGATGGCGCGTGCCGTGATGTCGGAGCCGCCGCCAGGCGGAGATAACACCAGCAGGCGTACTGCTTTGTCCGGATACGATGCCGTCGGTGGTGCGGCGGCGAGACAGTGCGCCGCACTGAGGCAGGCGACAACAGCGAACGATGCAATGTGGTGCATAAAACCTCATGGATGGGGTTGCGGGATGAATAAGTCTTTGTAAAGCAAGTAGGGTGCCATAAAAGGCCGCACCATACTTCGGGCGGTGTTTGTTTTTTATTTGTTCTTTATTCGGCACCACAGTATAGTTTCGCCGGTCAGCGGCACGACGGCTAGATAAAACAGGTACGGGCTTTTCCGTGATCTGCGCGTGCCGCACATTTTCTGGAGGAGTCGATCTTGTTTAAATCGAAATTCGTCGTTTCGGGTATTGCAGCTTCCATGCTGGCGCTGGGTATGGGTGGTTGCGCCACACCCGGCAGCGATCTGCCGTCGATGGGCAATGCTTTTTCGTTGAACTCGTCGGCGTTTCGCGACGGCGGCATGATGCCGGTGCGCTTTGCCGGTAACATCAAAAGCAATCCGAACTGCATTGGTGAAAATCTGTCGCCGCCGCTGGAATGGAAAAACGTGCCTGCCGGCACCAAGAGCTTCGCGCTGATTATGGTTGACCCGGAAGGCCGCGGCGGCCTGGGCGTGGATCATTGGAACGCCTACGGCATTGCAGCGACGCGCACTGGCTTTGCCGAGGGCGAAACGAGTCGCCTCAATGACAAATATGTTGGCGGCAAAGGTACCGCCGGTGTCGGCCATTATCTCGGACCGTGCACGCCGCCTGGCACCGGCTTTCACCATTACACGTTCACCTTGATCGCCACCGATCTTGAGCCGAACGCACTGCCGGCAGGGCTGACGCGCGCAGAATTGCTGGCGAAGTTGAGTGGCCACAGCAAAGGTTCCGCGGGTCTGGTCGGCTTGTTCGGCCGGGCGGCGAACTAAACAACGTACGCCTCTGCTTCAAGAAAACCGCGGCATGATTGCCGCGGTTTTTTTTCGGCCACCCGTTACGCTGTGTCTGTTGCCGCGCTGGCGCAAGACTGCACCTGCCGTGGTGCGCGCGCTAAACTCAGCTCCCTAAAGATTGTCGAATACACAGGATACGTCATGAAACTTTGTAGCCAAGTTCATCGTCTCTGCGTGACACTTGCCGCGATCGCTGTGTCGGGCGCCAGTCTGGCGCAGGCGCCGCTCAATCATCCAGCGCGCACCGTGCGCGTGGCGATGGGTTTTGCGCCCGGCGGTGGCACCGATGTGATGGCGCGTTTGCTCGCACAAAAAATGACTGAATCAACGGGACAGTCTTTCATCGTCGAGGACCGCCCGGGGGCGGGCAGCAATATCGGCACTGATTACGTGGCCAAGGCGACGCCCGATGCTTACACGCTGTTGCTGGCTTCCGGTGCCAACGTGACGATCAATCCGGCGATCTATGGTGCGCGGCTGCCCTTCAATGTCATCCGCGATCTGCTGCCAGTCACCGAGGTGGCGGCGCAGAGTTTTATCGCGCATGTGTCGCCGGCTTCGCCAGCCAAAAGCGTGACCGAGTTGATTGCGCTGGCGCGCGCCAAGCCCGCTGCCATCTACTAAGCCTCGGCGGGCACCAGTTCGACCGCGCATATGCTGGCCGCACTATTTGCCGGCATGACGCAGATTCGCGTCACGCATGTGCCCTACAAAGGCGCGCTGCAGGGCCGTGTGGCGGTGATGGCGCATGAGTGTGATTTCATGTTCGACGGCCTGTTGGCGGCGCTGCCGCTGATCAAGGGTGGCCGTTTGCGCGGGCTCGGTGTCACCGGTGTGAAGCGTTCTGCAGCGGCGCCCGAGATTCCCACCATCGCCGAGGCTGGCGTGCCCGGTTACAGCGGTGACGCTTGGTATGGCTTGTTCGCACCGCGTGGCATAACCGCTGGCGGTGGTGGCGCGTTTGAATGCGGTGATTGGGCAATCGCTGCAAACGGTTGCGCGCCGCGAACGCTTGCTCGCGCAGGGGGTGGAGGTGGTCGGCAGCACGCAGGCTATGTTCGCCGCTTATCTCAAAGCGGAAACCGAGAAGTGGGCACGGGTGGTGAAAGACGCCGGTATCAAGACGGATTAGCGGGACTTGCGTATCAACCGGCGCTACTGGTGCTTACCGGCGCCGGTTGCGTAGTAACAGATCACGCGTGTGTCCAGGCCAGGGGCAAAAACCACCGCACAGAGGATTGCTATCAGCGTGGATGCACCACGCGGCGGATTTTTCGCTGCGATATGGTCGAGATGCAATTCCGTCGCTACTTTGCCGGCGCCCAAAAACAACAAGGCTAGACTACCGCCACCGCCACCGCCACCGTCAGCCAGTGCGCGTCGAAATGCTTGAACAAAAATGCCGGCTACACCCAGAAGGTCAGAGCGTTGAAAAAGCCGGCGCCGTAACAAGGGTTCATGGTTTAGGCGTCCGGTGTCCTCGCGCCCGAGCCTCAGCCCCCGCCGCGCCGCCGCTGCCATTGCCTGATATTTGGCGCGAGACGCATCGAGGGTTTCCTGCTCCAGCGCCTTGAGATCGAACAGCGCGTTGTGCGCGCCCTGGGTTGAACGGATCAGCTCGTCGAGCTTGGTCTGGATCGTTTCTGTATCGCGGTTCTGCGTGTTCTGAATCAGAAACACCATCAGAAACGTGATGATGGTGGTGCCGGTATTGATGACCAGCTGCCAGGTGTCGCTGAAACCAAACAGCGGGCGGCTGATCAGCTACACACCGATGATGCCGACGGCCAACGTAAAGATCGGCGGCCGGCCGCAGAACTGCGCCGTCGTTTTGGCAAAGCGCGAATGCCAGGCTGTGTTGTGCAAGGAGTGCCCCTCGAGGTGGATTAGGCGTATGTGTTTCTTTGCATCGGTAGACGCCACCTGACCGCTGCGCAGGTGACAACCAACCTTACGCCGGCTGGCGCCCGGCTGCAAAATGAATCTGGGTGCCGCAGGCGACGCGTATAATCAAACACGCGCGATGTCATGGGGAGACGAGCATGTTTTATGGGTGGATAACGGCCTTGTGCGTGGTCTGCGCGGTGCTTGCCTACAACCGTGCGAGTGCATGGTGGTGGTCCGTCAGTCTGGCCGCCTTACTGGCCTGCTTGCACGCCAGTGCGTTGCTTGCGCCGGCGACGATCAACGCGCTGTGGATCGCTTTCGTGGTGGTCTCCGCGCTGACCCTGCCGACGCCGTTGCGCCGTACGCTGATCGGCGTGCCCTTGCTGGCGCTGTTTCGCAAAATATTGCCGCAGGTATCACAGACCGAGCAGGAGGCGCTCGACGCCGGCACCGTGTGGTGGGACGGCGAACTCTTTAGCGGTAACCCGGACTGGAACAAGCTGCTCGCTTATCCGAAACCAACGCTGACGGCGGAGGAACGCGCGTTCATCGACGGCCCGGTGGAAGAACTCTGCGCCATGCTCGATGACTGGCAGATCACCAACGAGCTGCATGATCTGCCGCCGGTGGCGTGGCAGTTCATCAAGGATCAGGGTTTTCTCGGCATGATCATTCCGAAGGTGTTTGGCGGCAAGGGCTTCTCCGCGCTGGCCCATTCGGAAGTCGTGATGAAACTCTCAACGCGCAGCGGCACCGCTGCGGTGTCGGTGATGGTGCCCAATTCTTTGGGGCCGGCCGAATTGCTGCTGCATTACGGCAGCGATGCGCAGAAAAATCATTATCTGCCGCGCCTCGCCAATGGCAGCGAGATGCCATGCTTTGCGCTGACTAGCCCCGAGGCCGGATCGGACGCCGGTGCCATTCCCGATTTCGGCGTGGTCTGCCGCGGTACCTGGGAGGGCGCCGAAGTGCTCGGCATGCGACTCACCTGGGAGAAGCGCTACATCACCCTCGGTCCGGTGGCGACGTTGCTGGGGCTCGCCTTCCGTCTGTATGACCCTGAGCATTTGCTCGGCGCGCGTGATGATGTCGGTATCACGCTGGCGCTGATCCCCACCGCCACACCGGGTGTGCATATCGGTCGCCGGCATCTGCCGTTGAACGCGGTGTTCATGAACGGCCCGAACTGGGGGCGCGATGTTTTCATTCCGCTCGACTACATCATTGGCGGCGCGGCCAATGCCGGACAGGGCTGGAAGATGCTGATGAACTGCCTTGCCGCCGGGCGCTCGATTTCGCTGCCGGCCAACGCCACCGGCATGGCCAAACTCTGTGCCTTGACCAGTGGCGCCTACGGGCATGTGCGCACGCAATTCAAAATGCCGGTCGGCCGTTTTGAAGGGGTCGAGGAGGCGATTGCACGCATCGGCGGTAACGCTTATTTGATGGATGCAGCCCGCGTCATGACCGCCGGCGCGGTCGACCTTGGAGAAAAACCCTCGGTGATCTCGGCGATCGTCAAATATCATCTGACCGAGCGTGCGCGCGCTGTCGTCAACGATGCGATGGACGTGCACGGCGGCAAGGGTATCTGCATGGGGCCCAGCAATTATCTGGCACGCGCCTATCAGCAAATCCCGATCGGCATCACGGTGGAAGGCGCGAACATACTGACGCGTTCGATGATCATCTTCGGGCAGGGCGCGATCCGCTGCCATCCTTGGGTGCTCAAGGAAATCAGTGCCACGCAGGAGCCGGATGCGGCGCGCGCTTTGCGTGATTTCGATGCCGCGTTCTTTGGTCATGCGGCGTTTGTCGTTGGCAATCTGGTGCGGGTGCTGGTGCTGGGGCTGACAAGCGCGTGCTTTGTACGCGTGCCCGGTGATGCGCACACGCGGCGCTATTACCGCCAGCTCACGCGCTTTGCGGCGGGCTTTGCCTTGCTCGCCGACGCGGCGATGTTCGTGCTCGGCGGATCGCTCAAGCGACGCGAGCGGCTGTCGGCGCGCCTCGGCGACATCCTCAGCCAGCTTTATCTGGCCTCGGCGGTACTCAAGCGTTATGAGGACGCGGGACGCCCCGCCGACGATCTGCCGTTGTTGCATTGGGCCATGCAGGACGCGTTGTTGCGTATGCAGGAGGCGTTCAGCGGGCTGTTCGATAATCTGCCCGGACGACTCATTGGCTTTGTCATGCGCCAACTTATTTTTTGCCACGGCCTCGAATACAAGGCACCCAGCGATGCACTCGGCCAGCAGGTGGTGCGCACCTTAATGGTCCCGGGGCCGGCGCGCCAGCGACTGACCGCCGGCACCTATATATCATCGAGCGAGGACGATGCGGTGGGTGGCCTTGAGGTGGCACTGGTAGCGGTGATCGCCGCCGAAGCGGTGGAGGCGAAAATGCGTGCCGCGCAGAAGGCTGGTGTGTTGCAGGGCAAGGCGGCGTCCCTGACCGACAGCGCGTTGCGCCAGGGCATCATCAACGCGGGGGATGCGCAGGTGCTGGCGCGTGCACAGCAGTTGCGCCGGCGCGCCATCATGGTGGATGATTTTCCGCGCGATCTGGGCAAGACAGAAATTTTTCAAACGACGCAGGCGGTCAGTTTCGAGGCGTTGGGGCGCTGATGACCGCAGCCGGCAGTAGAAGGCAACTTGGGGGCGGCTGATGAATACCAATGAGGCGATCACGCCGGAACAGGCGCGCACACTCGACGGGCTGTTGCGCGAGCGCGTAGAGCGGTCACCGCAGGCGCTGGCGTACCGTGATTTCAATCAACAGTACGCGAACTGGCGTGACTACAGCTGGGCGCAGATTGATCGCGAGGTGGCGCGTTGGCAGGCGGCGCTGGAACGCGATGGTTTGAAGGCCGGCGACCGTGTTGCTGTGATGATGCGCAATGCGCCCGAATGGGTGGTGTTCGATCAGGCAGCACTCGGCCTCGGCTTGGTGGTGGTGCCGCTCTACACGCAGGACCGGCCGGACAATGTCGCTTATATCCTCAACGATGCCGGTTGCAAGGTCGTCGTCTTCGGCACGCTCGAACAATGGCAGGGCTTTGCCGGCGTGCGTGAGCAATTGGGTGGTCTGGTGCGTATCCTCGTCGTCGAGCTGCTGACAGAGCCGGTTGACGAACCGCGTTTGAGATCGATTGCGCAATGGCTCCCCGAAGACGGTGGTGCGACACGCCATTTGCCCACCGACCCCGATGCGCTGGCGACCATCGTCTATACCTCGGGTACCACAGGCAAACCGAAGGGGGTGATGCTCAGTCACCGCAACATTGTGAGCAATGCCCACGCCAGTCTCACTGTGATGACCGTAGGGCCCGCTGATGTCTTTCTGTCTTTTCTGCCGCTGTCGCATATGTTCGAGCGCACCTGCGGCTATTACTTGTCCATGATGGCCGGTTCGAGCGTGGTGTTTGCGCGCTCGGTGGCGCTGTTGAGTGAAGACCTCTTGAGCCAGCGGCCGACCATGCTGATTTCAGTGCCGCGCATCTACGAACGCGTTTACGCGGCGATCAAGACCAAGTTGGAGGGGGGGCCGCAGTGGCAACAGTGGCTCTTTGAGTGCACGGTTGCGATCGGTAATCTGCGCTTCGCCCATACGCAGGGGCGCGGCGGCTGGCGGCCGGCGCTATTGTTATGGCCCCTGCTCCATGCGTTAGTGGCGAAAAAAATTCTCGCGCGGCTCGGCGGTAATCTGCGCGCCGCGCTCTCCGGCGGTGCGGCGTTGCCGCCTGATGTGGCGCGTATTTTCATCGGCCTTGGCCTGAATCTCTTGCAGGGCTATGGCATGACGGAAACCAGCCCGGTGGCCTGTGCCAACAGCGTGCGTGACAATCTGCCGGCGAGTGTCGGTACCGTGGTGCCCGGCGTCGAGATTCGCATCGGCGAGATGGGGGCTTTGCTGATCCGTGGTCCTAACATCATGCTGGGCTATTGGAATAACCGCGAGGCGACCGCAGCGATGATCGCCGCCGACGGCTGGCTTAATTCCGGCGATACCGCGCGTATCGATGAAGGCGGGCACGTCTTCATTACCGGGCGCTTGAAGGAAATCATTGTGATGTCGAACGGCGAGAAAATTCCGCCAGTCGATATCGAGTCGGCGATTACGCGCGACACGCTCTTTGAGCAGGTAATGCTGGTGGGCGAGGGCAAACCTTATCTTAGTTTGCTGGCCGTACTGAATCGTAAACGCTGGGAAGAGTTCGCGGCGGCCAACGGCATGGGCATGGGCGCGGATTTCGCTTCGTTGTCGACGCCGGCGACAGAAAAACTGCTGCTCGCGCGCGTGGCCGCGCAGATGAAAGAATTCCCGGGCTACGCGCGGGTGCGCAAGTTAACGGCAGGACTCGAACCATGGACGGTCGAGGCCGGCTTGCTGACGCCGACGCTAAAGATCAAGCGTCCGCGCGTGATCGAAAAATTCAACGCGGAAATCGACCGCATGTATGCGGGTCATTGAAGGAAATAAACGATGGCGGCAGAAGGCAGGGAGATGACCGGCCTGCCGGCGGGCAAGCAACCGACGCTGCGCGTCGTGCCGATGCCGGCCGATTCGAATTCGAGCGGCGATATATTCGGTGGCTGGGTGATGTCGCAGGTGGATATCGCCGGCAGCATTCCGGCGATTGTTGCTTCGCGCGGACGTGTCGTGACGGTGGCGGTGAATTCATTTGTGTTCCGCCAGCCAGTGCTGGTGGGCGACGTGGTGAGTCTTTACGCGGAAATCATCCGGATAGGTCGAACCTCGATTACTGTCGGCGTCGAAGTGTATTCACAGCGGAATCCGGTCGAACCCGAGTGCGTCAAGGTGACCGAGGCGACGCTGACGTATGTGGCGGTCGATGCGCAGCGCCAACCGCGTGTGGTGCCGCCGCAGAAAGCGGGGGCGGGCGCTTGAGGTCCTCGTTGCGATCCGTGAGGCAGGGTGTATGCAATTATGGTGCCGTGGTGGTCCGATACACGGGAAATCGAATCAACGCGTCAGGCTGGGGTCTTTTATGACAAGCAATCATGCAACGAATCAGCATGCACCGAATCAGCAGGCACCGCGCGCATTCATGGTGCGCAGGGTGGCGGTGCTGGGGGCCGGTGTGATGGGCGCGCAGATCGCCGCCCATCTTGTGAATGCCAATGTCGAAGTGCTGTTGTTTGAACTGCCGGCCGCCGAGGGTGATCCCAACGGTAACGTGCAAAAAGCCATCGAAAATCTGAAGAAGCTCGAGCCGTCGCCGTTGTCGGTGGCGCGCAAGGCGGGGCTGATCCAGGCTGCCAACTACGCACAGCATCTCGATCTGATGACGGGTTGCGATCTGGTCATCGAAGCCATTTCGGAACGCATGGACTGGAAGGCTGATCTTTACCGCAAGGTTGCGCCGTATCTCGGCGCGCAGGCGATTTTCGCCAGCAATACCTCGGGGCTGTCGATCAATGCACTGGCGTCGTCGTTTCCGGAAAATCTGCGGTCACGTTTTTGCGGCGTACATTTTTTCAACCCGCCGCGCTATATGCATCTGGTGGAATTGATCGCCTGCAATGAAACGTGCGCCGACATCCTCGACGATCTGGAAAAATTTCTCGTCACTACGCTGGGCAAAGGCGTAATCCGCGCCCGCGATACGCCGAACTTCATTGCCAATCGCGTCGGTGTGTTCTCGATGCTGGCGACCATCCACCACGCACAGAAATTTGCGCTGGGTTTTGATCTGGTCGATGCACTGACCGGTCCGTTGATCGGCCGGCCGAAGAGTGCGACCTTTCGTACCGCCGATGTGGTGGGGCTCGATACCTTCGCGCATGTGGTGAAGACCATGACCGACACGCTGCCGGAAGACCCCTGGCATGCGTACTATGCGATTCCGGGCTGGCTGCAGTCCTTAATTGAACAGGGCGCGCTCGGTCAGAAAAGCAAACGCGGGGTTTATCAGAAGGTCGGTCGTGACATTCAGGTGATTGATGCAGCGAGCGGCGCCTACAAGCCGGCGGCCGCCGAGGCGGATGCTGGCGTCGTTGAGATCCTGAAGAACAAGGACCCGGTCGTGCGCTTTGCCGCGCTGCACGCCTCGACGCATCCGCAGGCACAGTTTCTGTGGGCGATTTTTCGCGATACCTTTCACTATTGCGCCGTGCATCTGGCTTCGATTGCCGATAACGCGCGCGATCTCGATCTTGCCATCCGCTGGGGCTTTGGCTGGAATCAGGGGCCGTTTGAATGGTGGCAGGGTGCTGGTTGGTCGGCGGTGGCGGGGTGGATCGCCGAGGACATTGCCGCCGGTCGCGCCATGAGTGCGACGCCGCTGCCGGCCTGGGTTTTGCAGGAGGCGCTTAGCGGCGTGCATACGACGCAGGGTTCCTATGCGCCGGTTGCCGCCCGGATGGTGGTGCGATCGGCGCTGCCGGTCTATCGCCGGCAGTTGTTTCCCGACCGCGTGTTGGGCGAAGACCCGCAATACGGTACGACCATCTTCGAAACCGGCGACGTGCGCTGCTGGCATACCGGCGACGACATTGCGATCGTCAGTTTCAAGAGCAAGATGCACGCGATTGGTAACGAGGTGCTCGACGGCGTGCAGCGCGCCATTGACGAGGCCGAGCGTAATTACGCCGCACTCTTGGTCTGGCAGACCGAGCCGCCGTTTTCAGTTGGCGCGAATTTGAAGAAGACGCGGCCGGAGGAAGGCCCGCGCGCGGCGCCGACCGCAGCGGGAAAACTTCTGCGCGATTTCAAAAAGGCTGCGGAGTCGGTCATCCTGAAAGCGGCGCGCACGCTCAATGTTGCTGATCAATTGATGGCGGGCAAGCTTGCCGAGGTTGAGCAGTTGGTCGAGCAGTTTCAGATCACCACCGGCCGGCTCAAATATTCGATGGTGCCGACGGTGGCGGCAGTGGACGGGCTGGCGCTGGGCGGTGGTTGCGAATTCATCATGCATAGTGATCGCGCAGTGGCCACACTCGAGAGTTACATCGGACTGGTCGAAGTCGGTGTCGGACTGCTGCCCGCCGGCGGCGGTTGCAAGGAGTTCGCGCTGCGCGCGGCGCAGGAGGCCAAAGGTGGCGATGCGCTGCCGTTTCTGCGGCGTTATTTTGAGACGGTGGCAATGGCGCAGGTGGCGCGCAGTGCCGAACACGCACGCGAGCTTGGTTATTTGCGTGCCAGCGACCGCGTTGTCATGCATCGCTTCGAGCTGCTGGCGGTCGCCAAGGCGGAGGCGCGTGCTCTGGCGGAAGGCGGTTACCGGCCGCCGTTGAAGGTGCGTGATATTCCAGTGCTGGGTCGCTCGGCCGCCGCCACCATCAAGGCTTATATCGCCAACATGCGCGAAGGCAAGTTCATCTCCGAGCATGATTACCTGATCGCCGGCAAGATCGCCGACATCCTGTGTGGTGGCGATCTCGAGGCCGGTAGTCTGGTCGACGAGCAATGGCTGCTAGATCTGGAGCGCCGTCATTTCATGGAATTGCTGGCGACTGAGAAAACGCAAGCGCGTATCGAGCAGATGCTGAAGACAGGAAAGCCGTTGCGGAATTAATTGGTGAGGTGGCAGGTGTGGGCTGTCAGGAGTAAGGCAGTAAGCGGCCGTTGTGCACAAAGGGATACCGCAAAAGGCGACCGTTGTGCACAAAGGATTACGGCAAAAGCGGCCGTTGTGCACAAAGGATTACGGCAAAAGCTGCCGTTGTGCACAAAGGATTACGGCAAAAAGCGGCCGTTGTGCAGAAGTCACGGGCGCGGTGTTGTGCCTTACTCATCGTGTCTTAACCCTCGCACCTCGCTCTTTATGCCTCGAAAAAGGAGTACGTGATGTCCAAGCAAGTTCAAGACGCTTATATCGTTGCCGCCACGCGATCCGCCGTTGGCAAGGCGCCACGTGGCATGTTCAAGAACGTGCGCCCTGACGATTTGCTCGCGCACGTGTTGAAAGCGGCGCTTGCCCAGTGCGCCGGCCTCGACCCGCACGCCATTGATGATGTGATCACCGGCTGCGCGATGCCGGAGGCCGAGCAGGGCATGAATGTGGCGCGCATTGCCTTGTTGCTGGCCGGTCTGCCCAACATCGTGTCTGGTTTGACGATCAACCGTTTTTGTTCCTCCGGTCTGCAGGCGGTAGCGCTGGCCGCCGATCGTATCCGTCTCGGTGAGGCCGACGTCATGATTGCGGCCGGCACCGAAAACATGAGCGTGATTCCGATGGGCGGCAATAAGCCCTCGTTCAGTCCGGCCATTTTCAACGACGACCATATCGCCATCGGCTACGGCATGGGTATCACCGCCGAGAACGTGGCGCGGCAATGGAACATCAGCCGCGAACAGCAGGATGAGTTTGCCGTTGAGAGCCACCGGCGCGCCTTGCAGGCAGCGGCTGCAGGTGAATTCGCCGCGGAGATCACGCCGTATGAAGTGGTCGAGCGGGTGCCTGACCTCGTGCAGCGGGTGACCATCGAAAAGCGTCGCCTCGCCGCTGCCGATGAAGGGCCGCGGCGCGATACCTCGATGGAGGGGCTCGCCAGGCTCAAGCCGGTGTTTGCCGCTGGAGGTTCGGTGACCGCCGGCAACAGTTCGCAAATGTCGGATGGTGCCGGTGTCGTCGTGCTGATGAGCGAGAAAGCCATGCAGCGCTTTAATCTGAATCCGCTCGGCCGCTTTCTCGGTTATGCGGTGGCTGGTGTGCCGCCTGAGATTATGGGTATCGGGCCGGTCAAGGCAATCCCCAAAGTGCTGCGCCAGACCGGCCTGCAGATGGCCGACCTTGATTGGATCGAATTGAACGAGGCGTTTGCCGCGCAGTCGCTGGCGGTGATCAAGGATCTTGATCTCGATGCGGCGAAGGTTAATCCACTTGGCGGCGCCATTGCGCTCGGCCATCCGCTGGGGGCGACCGGTGCGGTGCGCACCGCCACGCTGCTGCACGGGTTACGCCGGCGCAAGCAGCGCTATGGCATGGTGACGATGTGTATCGGCACCGGCATGGGGGCGGCCGGCGTTTTTGAATCGCTGTAGAACCGCACGCCGGAACCTTGCTATGACGATGCGTCGCAAGCCGTTACTGTGCGACCACGCAAACGTGGCCGCACAGCGCCGGTCTTACATGTTGGAGTAGTTCGGGCCGCCGCCGCCTTCCGGCGTCACCCACACGATATTTTGCGTGGCGTCCTTGATGTCGCAGGTTTTGCAATGCACGCAGTTCTGCGCGTTGATTTGCAGGCGCGGGTTGCTGCCGTCGTCGTCACGCATGATTTCATAGACGCCCGCCGGGCAGTAGCGCTGTTCGGGCGCGTCATAGAGTTCGAGGTTGACGTTGACCGGCACCGAGGCATCTTTCAGTGTCAGGTGTGCGGGCTGGTTTTCCTCGTGATTGGTGCCCGATAAAAACACCGAGGACAGGCGATCAAACGTCAGCGTGCCGTCGGGCTTCGGATATTGAATCGGTTGCGCCTCGGTCTTGCCCACCAACGTTTCGTGATCGGCGTGATGGTGATGCAAAGTCCACGGGGCCTTGCCGCCGAACACGATCTGGTCGATGCCGACCATCAGCGTGCCAGTATAAAGGCCCTTGGCCATCCACGGTTTGAAATTGCGTGCGCGGTGCAGTTCATCGTAGAGCCAGCTGGCACGGAACGCTTCCGGATAGCTCGCCAGTTCGTCGCTGCCGCGGCTGGCCTTGAGTGCGTCAAAGGCCGACTCGGCGGCCATCATGCCGGACTTGATGGCGCAATGACTGCCCTTGATGCGCGAGGCATTGAGGAAACCGGCGTCGTCGCCGATCAGGCAGCCGCCGGGGAAAACCAGTTTCGGCACTGACTGCAGGCCACCGGCGGAAATGGCGCGCGCGCCATACGAAATGCGCTTGCCGCCTTCAAAGAAGCCACGGATGTCCGGATGCGTTTTATAGCGCTGGAATTCCTCGTAGGGGCTCAGGTGCGGATTGGTGTAGGCCAGACCGACGACGTAACCGACGGCGACCAGATTGTTTTCCATGTGGTAGAGGAAGGATCCGCCGTAACTCGAACTATCGAGCGGCCAGCCGGCGGTATGAACCACCAAACCCATCTGGTGTTTCTCGGCTTTGATTTCCCACAATTCCTTGAGGCCGATGCCGTAGAGCTGCGGGTCGACACCTTCACGCAGATTGAATTTTTCCTGCAACTGCTTGCCCAGATGACCGCGGCAGCCCTCGGCGAAGAAGGTGTATTTGGCGTGCAGTTCCATGCCCTGCTGGTGGGCGTCGGTGGGCTGGCCGTCCTTGCCGATGCCCATGTCGCCAGTGGCCACACCCTTAACCGAACCGTCTTCGTTGTAGAGCACTTCGGCGGCGGCGAAGCCGGGGAATATTTCAACACCTGCGGCCTCCGCCTGCTGGCCGAGCCAGCGCACCACGTTACCCAGGCTGATGACATAGTTGCCGTGGTTTTGAAAACACTTCGGCAGCATGAAGGTCGGGATACGGTACGATGATTTTTCGGTGAGGATCATGAAGCGGTCTTCACTCACCGGCGCATTGAGCGGCGCGCCGAGTTCCTGCCAGTTCGGCAGCAGTTCAGTGATGGCACGCGGGTCCATTACGGCGCCCGACAGAATATGCGCGCCGACCTCGGAACCTTTTTCGATGACACAGACGCTGACCTCATGGCCCTGCGCTGCGGAGAGCTGTTTAAGACGGATCGCCGCCGCAAGTCCTGCCGGGCCGGCGCCCACGATCACTACGTCATATTCCATCGATTCACGTTCAGACACCGCTTGCTCCTCGTCTCGTTCAATGCCGATAACCATGCCAGCCCGGCATTATAAACCCGCAGCGGCACCAGCCGGCACGCCCACGCATGATGTGCATCATGGGGTGGTGCGGTGGGGATGCTGCCGTTCCTGCCCTGTGGTTGCGATGATGTGTTCGCCGCAGGCGATGCCGCTGCGTACCGCGGCTTCGATGGTGGCCGGGTAATCGCCCGCCGTGTAATCGCCGGCGAGTTGAAAATTGTCGAGGGGTGTGACACAAGTCGGCCGCTGCAGGCCTGGGGTGCAGGCGAAGGTGGCGCGTTTTTCCGCAATCACCCGCAGCCAGGACAACGCTGGCAAGCGGCCCAGACGGCGTTCGATTTCGGCGTGGGCCAGGGCACCGAGTGCCTCTTGTGTCAGATGCTGGTGCGCCCCTTCGGCCGAGATGACGGCACCGAGCAGACCGTGTTGCCCGCATAAGGCGCCGCGATCGAACAGCCAGTGCAGCGGGCCCTCGGCAAAGCCCAGCATGGGGGTAGGCAGAGTCACCGCAGCAGCGTATTGCAGCCAGACGGAGTAAATCGGCTGGTAGTCAAAGCTGGCCAGCGTCTGCGCCACGCCGGATAATGCCGGTAGCGGGTCGATCAAAGCGCCGACCTGATGAGGCGGCAGCGCACAGATTACGTGGCTAAATATAGCCTCGCCCTGCAGGGTGGTGAGACGGAAGCCGCCGTCCTCGATTGATAGTTTGGTGACACGGCTGCCGGTTTTGACACTGCCGCCACGCTCTTGCACATAGGCTGCTGCGGGTTCGGGAAAGAGGGCGCCGAGGTCGACGCGTGACAACAGCAGATCGCTGGCGGCGCGGCTGGCGTTCATGGTGTCGCGCAGGACGTTGAGAAAAATCTGCGCCGAGGCCTGTGCGGGCGGCGTATTGAGTGCGGCGATACACAGCGGGCGCCAGAACACGCGTTGCATGAATTCACTTTGCCGGTATTGCTGCAACAACGCCTCGACGCTGCAGTCTGCAGGGAGTCGATAGCCATCGCGCTTGAGGGCGGCGAGAAAGCGCAGCATTGCCAGTCGATCAGCGAGGCCGGCGCCGCGCGCGCGGATCAGGGCGGCGAGCAAATGCAGTGGCGCCGGCAGTCGCGGTGCAGTCAGATGAAATTCGTCGTGCATATGCCAGGCCAGCGGCAGGCGCAGCAGTGCGCTGGCGTGTTGCGGATTAACGGTGCGAATCAGGCGCAGGGTTTGGCGATAGGCGCCACTTAGTATGTGCAGCCCGTTGTCGAGCATGACGCCGCGGTGTTCGACGCCGCGCGCCCGCCCGCCGAGTTGTTTGCCCGCTTCGAAAACCGTCACGTCTATTGGTTGGCCGGCGAGCGTGACCGCTGCCGCCATGCCTGCATAACCGCCGCCGATGATGGCGACACGCGGCGTCTTTGTGGTGGCGGTGTTGATGGCGCGCGGCGCGGCGTTCAGGCGGCGCTGGTGTCGGGCGTGGTGCCCGGGCCGGCCCAGATGCTCGAGGGCACCAGACAGGCGCCTTCGAAGACGCGGCGCGCGGTGCGCACCAGCGCGGCGCGGCGGATGATTTCACGTCCGTCGCGGAAATCTGCATCGAGATCAATCGCGATGGTGCCCGACGGATGTTCAATCGTGATCATGCCTTGCGGCGGCGGTGGCAGTTGCACGAGTTGAGAGGCGACGGTGCCCGGAATAGCGCACGCCGCGGCGACGCAGGCGGTGCCGGTGACGGCGTGTGCGGCGTGACAGGCATCCGGCACGAAGTAGCGCGAGGTGATGGTGCCGCCGGCGCGCGGTTTGGCCAGCAGGCCGATTTTTGGCACTACCATTTTCGACACATCGCCCATGCCCATCAGCGCGCCGGCCTTGATGCGGATCGCTTCCATGCGCTTGAAGAGTTCACGGTCGGCGTCGAGTTCGGCTACGCTTTCGTAGCCAGTTTTGCCGAAGTCAGATGCCCGCATCAGGATCATCGGCATGGCGACATCGACGCAGCTCACTTCGATGCCGTCGATGATGTCGAGCGGCCGGCCCGTTGGTAGCAGCTTGCCAGTGACCGCGCCGATGGCACTGGTGAAATTGACGCCGACGGGCGCTGCGCTGCCCGCCACGCCGTCGATTCTGGCCTCGCCTTCGTAAGTGACGCGACCGCCCGGGGTTTGCACGATGGCCTCGACCACGGAATCGGTATTGACATTGTAGATGCGCACCGTTGTTTCGGGGTCCCCCGCCGCCACGATGCCCGCTTCAATCGCAAACGGACCGACACCGACCAGCATGTTGCCGCAGTTCGGTTTGGTGTCGACGATGGCTTCTTTCACGGAGACCTGGGCGAACAAATAATCGACGTCGGCGTCGTCGCGCGTGGACGGACCGATCATGGCGACCTTGCTGGTGAGTGTCATACCGCCGCCAATGCCGTCGACTTGATAGTCGTGTGGCGAACCCATGGCGGCCAGCAACACTGCATCACGTGTGGCTATATCCGCGGGCAGATCACGGCTCAGAAAAAACGGCCCGCGCGAGGTGCCGCCGCGCATGATCACGCAGGGAATTTTTGTTTGCATGGTTGGATTGGGTGGAAGTGTCTTGATGTGCTGTCGCAGTGGGGGGGGCTGGTCCGGACGAAAACGTTAGCGATTATGTTTGGCGCGGCGGCTGCGCTAGAACGCGTAGCGGCGCAGTCCACCGTCCACGGGCATTACCGTGCCGGTGATATAGGCGGCCAATGGAGACGATAAAAATACCGCCAGTGCGGCGAGTTCTTCGGGCTCGCCGTAGCGGCCGACCGGGATTTCGCGCGCCGATTGTTCGGCACGGAATTCCAGCGAATATTTGCGCCGGATCTGTTCGCTCATGATGCGCCCGGGCGGGATCGAGTTGACGGTGATGCCGTGTTTGCCGACTTCGCGCGACAAGCCCTTGGCCCAGGCGTGTATCGCCGCCTTGGCCGAGGTCGCGGCGAGCAGACGCTCGGGTTCCGACTTGCCGCTGATGTTGACGACGCGGCCCCAGTGCGCGGCGACCATCTGCGGCAGCACGGCGTGCGTGAGCTGGCGCACACGCACGAAGTTCAGCGTCATGCCGTGTTCCCAGTCGCTTTCGGGCGCGTCGAACGGAATCGCCGGCTGGCTGCCGCCGGCGCTGTTGATTAATATGCTAACGCCGCCGAGCGCGCGTTTGGCTTCTTCAGCGAGGTGTTGCGGTGCGCCGTCCTGCATGATGTCGACGACGACGATAGCCGGCGCGGCACCACCGGCGGCGGTGATTTCGCCGGCGAGTTCTTCGAGTAATTCACGGCGCCGTGCCGCAATGCACACCCGTACGCCTTCGGCGGCGAGTGCTTTGGCGATGGCGCGGCCGATGCCCTGACTGGCGCCGGTGACAAGAGCGGTTTTGTTGTTGAGTTGAAGATCCATGCGATTTCCATCAGTGAAGTTTTAAGAGGTGACGCTCAGCCCTTGATCCAGGTACGCCACGCAATCCACAGCTTGCGCAGCGGCGTCAGCGAAGTGCGTTGATTCAACACCTGCATGCCGTCGGCGCGGATTTCTTCGAGTAGCGTGCGGTAAATGGCCGCCATGACGAGGCCGGGTCTTTGCGCGCGACGGTCTTGTTGCGGCAGAAAGTTCATCGCATCGCGGTAATAGTTGAGTGCGCGTTCCACCTGAAACTGCATTAGTTGCACGAAGGCCTCGCTGTGGCGCGCGTGCATGATATCGGCGGCGGTGACGTTGAAACGTGCCAGTTCATCGACCGGTATATAGATGCGGTCGCGCCGCGCGTCCTCACCGACATCGCGGATGATGTTGGTAAGCTGGAACGCCATGCCGAGGTTTTCGGCGTATTTGAGCGTCTCGGGATGGCTGTGGCCGAAGATTTCGGCGGAAACCAGACCGACCACGCTGGCCACGCGGTAGCAATACTTTTGCAGCGCGCTGAAATCCGCATAGCGATGCTGCGTCAGATCCATCTCCATGCCGTCGATGATCTCGTGCAGCCTCGCCTGTTCGATGTTGAACTCGGGTAGCAGGGCGGCGAGTGAGAGCGCGACCGGATGTTTGGCCTTGCCTTCGTAGAGGGCCGCGACCTCCGTGCGCCACCAGGCGAGTTTGGTGCGCGCGACATCAAGGTCGGTGCACTCGTCGACCACATCATCGACTTCACGGCAGAACGCGTAGAAGGCGGTGATGGCGCGACGGCGCGGCGGTGGCAGGAACAGGAAGCTGTAATAAAAGCTCGAGCCGCTCTGTGCGGTTTTCTGCTGGCAGTAGTCGTCGGGAGTCATACGGTCTGGTCTGGTTGGAGGGCGAACGTGGATGGTATTGGATCGTTAATGGATCGTTAATGTTTGCAGCAGCATCAGCGGCCAGTCCCAGGCGCACAAAACCGGGCGGCGCTGGAAGACATCGTAACCGACCCCTGCGATTTTGTTGAGTATGCGCCCGCCGCCGGCAATGATCATGCGCATCTCAAGACCGATGCGTCCCTGCAGGCGGCCGCCGAGCGGCGCGCCGTCATCCAGCATTTGCCGTGCGCGGCCGATCTGGAACGCCATGAAGTGGCGCCATGCCTCGTCAACACGACCGTCCGCGATCTGTTCTTCGCTGATGCCAAAGCGCAGGAGTTCGTTTTGCGGGATATATATGCGTCCGTTGGCGTAATCGATGGCGATGTCTTGCAGAAAGTTGATGATCTGCAGTGCAGAGCAGATGTTGTCTGAGCATTGCAGATTCTGCGGCGTTGCCGCGCCATAGAGTGTGAGCAGCAGGCGGCCGACCGGGTTCGCCGAGCGGCGGCAATAATCGAGCACCTCGTCGTGATCGGTATAACGTTTCTTGCCGACATCCTGGGCAAAGGCCGATAGCAGATCGTGCAAGAGTGGCAGCGGCAGATGATATTCATGGATCACCGCGGCGAGGTCGGCAAACAGCGGTTCCTGCGGCGTTTTGCCGGCTTCTATCGCGCGCAATTGATCGCCGTATGCTGCGAGCAGGCGCAGCCGCTCTTGGTCTGGTAGATCACCTTCATCGGCGAAATCGTCAGCGCTACGGGCGAAGCGATAGATCAGTTGCACCGGCCAGCGCAGGTGCGCGGGCAGCAAAATCGAGGCAACAGGAAAATTTTCGTAATGATCGATAGTCACGCGAGCGGCAGGAAAGAGCCGGTTTTACAAGGGATTACCCTGCAATCATCACCAACCGCGACCGGTACGCGAGGCTGACGTGAGGGACTGATTATATTACAATCAGAGTCTTGCGAAAGTGGCGGAATTGGTAGACGCACCAGATTTAGGTTCTGGCGCCGCAAGGCGTGTGGGTTCGAGTCCCTCCTTTCGCACCAGGACCCGCATCCCTAAGACTCAGGTATAGGAAATCACATGGCAGCAACTATGGAACAAACCAGCCAGCTCGAGCGACGCCTCGACATCACCTTGGCCCCGACACAAATCGATGGCGAGGTGCAAAACCGTCTCAAGCAGCTTGCGCGGACCGTAAAGATGCACGGGTTCCGTCCCGGCAAAGTGCCCATGAAGGTCGTCGCCCAGCAATACGGCGAACAGGTGCGGCGCGAAGTGATGGGCGACGCCTTGCAGCAAAATTTCAGTGACGCGCTGCGCGAGCAAAATTTGCGTATCGCCGGCTATCCGCGTTTTGAGCCGAAGGCCGGCAGCGATGCTGCGGTGCCGATGGAATTCAGCGCAACCTTTGAGGTTTATCCCGACTTGGTGGTCGGTGATATCGCCAAAGCGGTGATCGCCCGCCCGCAGGTCGAGGCCACCGAGACCGAGGTCGACAAGACCATCGAGATCATGCGCAAGCAGCGCGCCACCTACGATAACGTCAGCCGTGCCGCCGCCGAGGCGGATCGCGTGACCATCGATTTCGAGGGCAAGATCGACGCCCAGGTGTTCGAGGGCGGTGTTGGCACCGATGTCGCGGTGGTGTTGGGCGAAGGCCGCCTGCTCAAGGATTTCGAGAGCCAGGTCGTTGGTATGAATGTCGAGCAGACGAAGTCGTTTGAGCTGCGTTTTCCTGACGATTACCACGGCAAGGAAGTCGCCGGCAAAACCGCGACCTTCAGCGTCAAATTAAAGCAGGTGGCTGAGGCGAAGCTGGCGCCGGTGGATGCCGATTTTGCAAAGATGCTCGGGGTAGCCGATAGCAACGTCGACACCATGCGCAAGGAAGTGCGGGAGAATCTGGAGCGCGAGGTCAAGCGTCGCATCAATGCCAAGGTCAAGGATCAGATCATGCAGGCCTTGCTCGACAGCACGCCGGTCGAGTCGCCGCAGTCGTTGGTCGACATCGAGGTCGAGCGCATGCAGAACGGGATGCGCCGGGAGCTCGAGTCGCGCGGCGTGAAAAGCGAAGGAATGCCGATGGACTCGTCGATCTTCGAAGCGGCGGCGCAGCGGCGCGTCAAACTCGGACTGATACTCGCCGAAGTGGTGCGCATCAATGGCCTGCAGGCGAAACCGGAGCAGGTGCGCGCGCTGGTTGAGGAGCAGGCGCAGACTTACGAAGCGCCGGCAGAGGTCGTCAAATGGTATTACCAGTCGCCGGACCGTTTGCGTGATGTGGAGTCGATGGCGGTGGAGGAAAACGTGGTGGCGTGGGCCTTGGCGACCGCAAAGGTCGAAGACAAGAAGACCGACTTCGATGAATTGATGGGAAACACCAAATGATGCAATACGAATGGCAGCGCAACGCCCCGGAGACGCAAGGCCTCGGCCTGGTGCCGATGGTGGTCGAGCAAAGCGGCCGCGGTGAGCGCGCCTATGACATCTATTCGCGCCTGCTCAAGGAGCGTGTGGTGTTTCTGGTCGGGCCGGTCAACGAGGTATCGGCTAATTTGATCGTGGCACAGTTGCTGTTCCTGGAGTCCGAGAATCCGGAGAAGGATATTTCGCTCTACATCAATTCGCCGGGTGGTTCGGTGTCGGCTGGTCTGGCGATATACGACACGATGCAATTTATCAAGCCTGATGTTTCAACGTTATGTGTCGGGCAGGCTGCCAGCATGGGGGCCTTGTTGTTGACTGCGGGGGCGAAAAACAAGCGTTTTTGTCTGCCGAATTCACGCGTGATGATTCATCAGCCGATGGGTGGTTTTCAGGGGCAGGCTTCGGACATTGAAATTCATGCCAAGGAAATCCTGTATTTGAAGGCGCGCCTGAACGAGATCATGGCGCACCACACCGGCCAGCCGATCGACGTGATCGAGAAAGATACCGACCGCGATAACTTTCTCTCGGCTCAACAGTCGGTGGAATACGGACTGGTGGACAAGGTGCTGGTCAGCCGCGCTGAATCCGCGAAATAATAGCGACAGGGTCGAGAAGGAACACTGCATATGTCAGACAAGATCGGCGGCGAGAAGCTTCTCTACTGTTCTTTCTGCGGCAAGAGCCAGCACGAGGTGCGCAAACTGATTGCCGGGCCCTCGGTGTTCATTTGTGATGAATGTATTGAGCTGTGCAACGATATCATTCGCGAAGAGACGCAGAGCGAAACGGCCGGCAAGGGCGCCAAATCGGACCTGCCGGTGCCGCATGAAATCCGCGGCATACTCGATCAATATGTGATCGGTCAGGAAACCGCCAAGAAGATACTTTCGGTGGCGGTCTACAACCATTACAAGCGGTTGAAGAACCTGCCGAAGAACGACGAAGTCGAGCTGGCGAAAAGCAATATCCTGCTGGTCGGCCCGACCGGTTCGGGCAAGACCTTGCTGGCGCAGACGCTGGCGCGGTTGTTGAACGTGCCCTTTGTGATGGCCGATGCGACGACCCTGACCGAAGCTGGTTACGTTGGCGAGGATGTTGAAAATATCATTCAAAAGTTGTTGCAGAAGTGCGATTACGATGTTGAAAAAGCGCAGCGCGGCATTGTTTATATTGATGAAATCGACAAAATTTCGCGCAAATCCGATAACCCTTCGATCACCCGCGACGTGTCTGGCGAGGGTGTGCAGCAGGCGTTGCTGAAACTGATCGAAGGCACTATTGCCTCGGTGCCGCCGCAGGGCGGTCGCAAGCATCCGAACCAGGAGTTTGTGCAGGTCGATACGACCAACATCCTGTTCGTGTGTGGCGGTGCGTTCGATGGTCTCGATAAAGTCATTCGTGCGCGTTCAGAAAAAGGCGGCATCGGTTTCGGCGCCGAAGTAAAAAGCCAGGACAATCGTAAAGACATGAGTCGTGTTTTGCGCGACGTGCAACCCGAGGATTTGATCAAGTACGGTTTGATTCCGGAATTTGTCGGACGTTTACCCGTCGTTGCCACGCTCGGAGAACTCGACGAGGCGGCGCTGATCCAGATTCTGACCGAGCCAAAAAACGCCCTCATCAAGCAATATCAGAAAATGTTTTCGATGGAGGGGGCCGAGCTTGAAATTCGCGACAGCGCCCTGCGCGCGATCGCGCACAAGGCGCTCGAACGCAAGACCGGTGCGCGCGGCTTGCGCTCCATACTTGAACAGACGCTGCTGGAGACCATGTTCGATCTGCCCTCCCTTGAGAACGTCGTCAAGGTGGTGGTTGACGAAGGTGCAATCTCCGCAGATACGCGGCCTTTACTGATCTATTCCGATCAGCCCAAAGTGGCCGGATCGGTATAATTGTTCCTGTTTTCCCGCTCCTGAGCTGGAGTGCGAAGGGGGCGACGCTTGAATTACGTCGCACCGCCCCCACAACCTTATTTGTCACTTATAACCAGGAACTGCAATGTCCACTGCCAATGACCCTGTAACCACCGTCCAGCTGCCGCTGTTGCCGTTGCGCGATGTGGTCGTGTTCCCGCACATGGTCATCCCCTTGTTTGTCGGGCGTCCGAAATCAATCAAGGCGCTGGAAACAGCCATGGAAGCCGGTAAGAGCATCGTGCTGGTGGCGCAAAAGTCTGCCGCCAAGGATGAGCCGACCCCCGAAGACATGTATGCGGTCGGCGCGGTCGCGAATATTCTGCAGATGCTTAAGCTGCCGGATGGTACCGTCAAGGTGCTGGTCGAGGGCACGCAGCGCGCGCGTATCGATAGCATCATTGATCTGAAAACACATTACGGTGTTGAGTCGACACCGGTGCCGGCGGACAACGAAATCACGCCCGAAACCGAGGCGCTGCGCCGTACCTTGGTCGCCCAGTTCGACCAGTATGTGAAGCTCAACAAGAAAATTCCGCCGGAGATTTTGACTTCACTCGGCGGGATCGACGAGCCTGGCCGACTGGCCGACACGATCGCTGCGCATCTGCCGCTGAAACTCGAGCAAAAGCAGGAAGTGCTCGAAATGTTCGACGCAAAGAAACGTCTTGAGCATCTTTTGACGCTGGTCGAGGGCGAGTTGGATATCCTGCAGGTTGAAAAGCGCATCCGTGGCCGCGTCAAACGGCAGATGGAAAAGAGCCAGCGCGAGTATTACCTCAACGAGCAGGTCAAGGCGATACAAAAGGAGTTGGGCGAACTCGAAGAGGGCGCAGACCTCGACGAAATGGACAAGCGCATCAAGGCTGCGCACATGCCCAAGGAAGCACGCAAAAAGGCCGACTCCGAGCTGAAGAAATTACGGCTGATGTCGCCAATGTCGGCAGAAGCCACCGTGGTGCGTAACTATATCGATGCCGTGGTTTCCCTGCCGTGGCGCAAGAAGAGCAAGATCAACGCCGATCTCAAGCACGCCGAAGCGGTGCTCGACGAAGATCACTACGGACTTGAAAAGGTTAAAGAGCGCATCGTCGAATACCTCGCCGTGCAGCAGCGCGTCGAAAAGATGAAGGCGCCGATACTGTGTCTGGTCGGCGCCCCTGGTGTCGGCAAGACTTCGCTTGGTCAGTCGATTGCCAAGGCCACCAACCGGAAATTTATCCGCATGTCGCTGGGCGGCGTGCGCGATGAGTCGGAGATTCGCGGTCACCGGCGCACTTACATAGGCTCGATGCCTGGCAAGATTCTGCAGAACATGACCAAGGTTGCCGTGCGCAATCCGCTGTTCCTGCTCGACGAAGTCGATAAGATGGGCATGGATTTCCGTGGTGATCCAGCGTCCGCACTGTTGGAGGTGCTGGACCCCGAACAGAACCACACGTTTGTCGATCATTATGTCGAGGTTGAGTACGATTTGTCCGATGTCATGTTCGTGGCAACGGCGAATACGCTCAACATTCCGCCGGCGCTGCTAGACCGCATGGAAGTCATCCGCCTGTCCGGTTATACCGAAGACGAAAAAATTCATATCGCAACACATCATCTGTTGCCCAAGCAGATGAAGGGCCACGGCCTGAAGGATGATGAAATTACTGTATCCGACAGCGCGGTGCGCGATGTTATTCGTTACTACTCACGTGAGGCGGGCGTGCGCAGCCTTGAGCGGGAGGTTTCAAAGATCTGCCGCAAGGTGGTGCGTATGCTGGTCAAACGGGATGGTGAAAAAGCGCAGTCGAAAATCACCGTCAATTCACGTAACCTCGATAAATTTCTCGGTGTGCGTCGTTACAGCTTCGGCCTTGCCGAAAAGAACAATCAGGTCGGCCAGGTCACTGGCTTGGCGTGGACTGAAGTCGGTGGCGAGTTGCTGACGATTGAAAGTTCAGTGATGTCGGGCAAGGGCAAGACGATCACGACAGGTACTCTCGGTGATGTGATGCAGGAATCGATACAGGCCGCCTTGTCGGTGGTGCGTATCCGTTCGCGCAAGCTGGGTATCAGTGAAGACTTCTATCAGAAGAACGATATCCACATTCACCTCCCCGAAGGCGCCACGCCGAAAGACGGCCCCAGCGCCGGCATTGGTATTTGCCTGGCGATGGTATCGGTCCTGACCGGCATACCGGTGCGTGCCGATGTTGCGATGACCGGTGAGATCACACTGCGCGGCGAAGTGCTGCCGATCGGCGGCCTCAAGGAGAAACTGCTTGCCGCACACCGCGGTGGGATCAAGACGGTGTTGATCCCGCAGGAGAACGTCAAGGATCTCGCCGAGATTCCGGATAACATCAAGAACCGTCTTGATATTCATCCTGTGAAGTGGATTGACCAGGTGCTTGAGCTGGCGCTGGAGCGCAAGCCCGAGCCTCTGGCCGACAAGCCGGAGGTGCCGCCGCCCGCTGTGGAGCAACCGAGCGCGCCTGCAGTCAAGCACTGATTCAGATTTTCAATGTAAAAGCCGGCGAATGTTTACACTCGTTTGGCATGACGCAAAAATTGCCTCGGGGCAGTTTTTGCGTTGTTGATTCGATGCGGTGTAAATGCTGGCGTAATTTCTTGACAGTGCAAATTCCGGTTTTCTATAAATCCGCTTTGATGGATCGATAGTAGCCGGCACGGTCCGCAATGAAATACAGAGCATTGCTCTCATCCCGGCTCATCAGGCGAGCAACGAGAATATCTTTTCTTATTTGGTTTGAAAATTTGCAAGGATTTGAAAGGGGAGTTTTGTGAACAAGGGTGAATTGGTCGAAGCGGTCGCAAAGGCTGCAGATATATCGAAGTCATCAGCTGAAAAATCACTCGATGGCGCACTCAATGCCATCCGCAATGCGCTTAAAAAGGGAGACAGCGTTACCCTTGTAGGGTTCGGCACATTTCGTGTTGCCAAACGCGCGGCGCGAGTTGGCCGCAATCCGCGTACCGGAGAGGTGATAAAGATTAAAGCAGCGCGAGTAACGAAGTTCACAGCTGGTAAGGCTCTGAAAGATGCTGTAAAATAATGCGCATCCAACGGGTTCCGGCAGGTTCGTTTGGGGTAGATGCCAAAGTATCTACTACCCCAAATTTATGGTAATCGCGATCGCAGGGGGTGCTTAGCTCAGTTGGTAGAGCGTCGCCCTTACAAGGCGAATGTCGGCGGTTCGAGCCCGTCAGCACCCACCAGTTAGGTTTCTTTTTAGCAGCAGTATTGGAGTGGTAGTTCAGTTGGTTAGAATACCGGCCTGTCACGCCGGGGGTCGCGGGTTCGAGTCCCGTCCACTCCGCCAGCTACACAGAGGCGAACTAATGTTCGCCTTTTTTTTGGCCCACCCAATGCCATTTTGATCGGTGAACCGACATGTTCGATTTCGTCCAAAAACGCAAAACCCTGATTCAGATTGTATTGGCAATCGTATTTCTGCCATTTGCTTTTTTTGGCATGGACTCCTACTTTCGCACGGGCGATGCGGGGGCTGACATCGGCTCGGTAAACGGGCGTGTGATCACGCAGCAGGAATACTCCCAATCGCTCCAGGAACGCCAGGCTGCGCTGCAGCGCATGATCGGTGGCAACGTGCCGCCGGGGTTGCTCGACAGCCCTGAAATCAAAGCGGCTGTTGTTGATGGCATCGTGCGCCAACGGTTGCTGATCGACCGCGCCGTATCTGGCGGTATTTTTGTCGCCGATAGCCAGCTGCAGCAGTTGATTGCCGAGCAACCGGTGTTTCTCGATAACGGAAAGTTTTCTGCGGCGCGATATGCCGAAATTCTGAAACGCCAGAACCTGACCCCTGTGCAGTTCGAAGCCGGCCTGCGCCGCGATCTGATGGTTGAACGCGTCAACGATGGGTATCGCGCTTCGGCGGTTGTTTCCAACGTCGTGGCCGATCGCTTGCTACGGATCAATGCGCAGCAGCGTGAAGTCAGTCAATCGATTATCGAGGCGCAGAAATTTGTCGCCGAGGTGAAGCTCGTCGATGATGCAGTCAAGCAGTATTACGAAACTCATCAGGACGAGTTCAAAGTGCCAGAGCGCGCGCGTGTCGAATACCTGATGCTGACTCTTGATAGTATTGCCGCGCAGACTGAAATATCGGCGGAGGATGTGCGTCGGGCGTATGAAGAAAATACCAAACAATATACGAAGGGCGAGGAACGTCAGGCCAGTCACATCCTGATTACTGCCGACGCCAGTCAGAGCTCTGAACAAAAGGCCAAGGCTCGCGCACAGGCCGAGAGCCTGTTGCAGCAGGTACGCAAGAGTCCCACCTCATTCGCTGAACTGGCAAAGAAAAATTCCCAGGATCCAGGATCTGCGGCCAAAGGCGGGGACCTCGGATTCTTTGCGCGTGGTGCCATGGTGGGGGTGTTTGACACTGCGGTCTTCGCGATGAAGCCCGGTGCGATTTCGGACGTCGTTGAATCGCAGTTCGGCTTCCATATCATCAAGCTTGTTGCGGTGAAGGGGCGCGGTTTTGAAGATGTGCGCAAGACGGTCGAGCTGGACCTCAAACGTCAGCGCGCGACCAAACGTTTCTCCGAACTCGCCGAGCAGTTCAACAACCTCGCATTCGAGCAGGGGGACAGCCTGAAGGCTGCGGCCGACGCACTCAAGCTGACCGTGCAAAACGGCGGCTGGGTGGGGCGCAATGGTGCGGAAAACAAGCTGCTGAATAATCCCAAGCTGTTACAGGCGATTTTTTCAGATGAAGTCGTCAAAAATAAACGCAATAGCGAAGTGATCGATGTTGGCGCAAACAATCTGGTTTCTGCGCGCCTGGTCGAGCACTCCCCCGCAAGTGTGGCGCCACTGGCCGATGTCAGTGCCGGTATTACGAAGCAGCTCACGTTGACGCAGGCCAGTCAGTTGGCGGCCAAGCACGGCCGCGAATTGCTGGCCAAGCTTAAAGCCGGTGAATCCGCCGCTCTCAGCTGGGCGCCGGCGAAACTGGTCGGGCGCCGTGAGGCCCAGGGGCTGGGTGCGGCTGAAATCGGTGAAATTTTCAAACTCGATGCGAGCACACTGCCGGCTTACGCGGGCGTGGAAAATCCTCGTGGTGCCTTTATCTTGCTGAAGGTCACGCGTACCGTCGATCCCGACCAGGCCGATGTTGCCAAACGCAAGGCAGCCGTTGAGGAATTACGCCAGATGACCGCGCAGGAACAAAGCAACGCCTATGTCGCGCATTTGAAATCCAAGGCGGAGATTAAATTGCGTCTCGATCGTATCGAGCAAAAAAAGGAATAGAGGTAGAGAGCGCGCTTTCAGGCGCGATTCATCAACAGAAACGGCGATCGCAATGATCGCCGTTTTTATTGGTAGGGTTGCGGCAGACGCCGGTGGATGCTAATCCGGTATGCCGAGGGCCGTGGTATTAAAGCCGCCGTCGACGTAGAGAATTTCACCCGTAATGCCTGCCGCCAGTTCTGACAGCATGAAGGCCGCTGCGTTGCCGACCTCCTCGATGGTGGTATTCCGGCGCAGCGGTGCATGCCGTGCGTGATGGCTGAGCAGTTTCGAGAAGTCGGCAATCCCCGCGGCGGCGAGGGTTTTGATCGGACCAGCTGAAATGCCGTTGACCCGTATCCCCTTGGGGCCGAGGCTCTGTGCCATGTAACGCACATTGGCTTCAAGGCTGGCCTTGGCCAGTCCCATGACGTTGTAGTGCGGGATCGAACGCACGGCACCCAGGTAGCTAAGCGTCAGCAGCGAGGCGTTGCGGCCGCTCATCATAGGCAGCGCGCCCTTGGCCAGTGCGGTAAAACTGTAGGAACTGACTTCGTGGGCGATACGGAAACCCTCGCGCGTCACAGTATCAAGATAATCATTATCGAGCTGATCACGCGGCGCGAAGGCGATCGAATGCACGAGGCCGTCGAGTCCATCCCAGTGTTTGGATAGATCGGCAAACAGTGCCGAAATCTGTTCATCCGAGCTGACGTCGCAGGGGAACAGGAGCTTGGAGCCCAGCGGCTGCGAGAGCTTGGCAACGCGGTCTTTGATGCTTTCATTTTGGTAGGTGAATGCCAGTTCCGCGCCCTCGCGATGCGCCGCCTCGGCGATGCCATAGGCGATCGAACGGTTGCTGAGCAGGCCTGTGACCAGTATCTTTTTGCCTTGCAGGAAACCCATTTCAATTCCTTGTCCGGTGTGGCGGTACAGGCGGCATTATAGCGTATCGTCGGCGCGTCGCCGATGCGCTGACGATGCCAATGCCAACGCTAATGCGATTACGCTACACTCTATGCCGATGAATTCAATACGCATGCAAAGACTACGCAAAGGGTGGTGCCTGGCGCTGCCGTTGTTGTTGGCCGCTTGCAGTCCTGCCGTGTGGAACGATCCTTATCCGGCGGCGGATGCCGGGGCCAATATTCTGTATTCGTCGTTTGCCGAACGTCCCAAACATCTGGACCCGGTTCAGTCCTATAGTTCCAATGAAATTGTTTTCACCGCGCAAATCTATGAGCCGCCCCTTCAATACCATTACCTGAAGCGGCCCTACAGCCTGATCCCGGCGGTCGCAGAGCGCATACCTGAACCCTTATATCTTGATGCGCAGGGCCGCCGTCTGCCGGCCGGCACTGCGGTATCGCGTATTGCGTATACCGTCTACGAGATTCATCTCAAGCGCGGTGTTTTATATCAGCCGCATCCGGCATTCGCGCGCGACCCGGCCGGGCAGTTGCAATATCGCGAGTTGACTGCCGAAGACGTGGCGGGGCGAAATGTGCTCGCCGATTTTGCCCACACCGGCACGCGCGAATTAAATGCGCGTGATTTCGAATACCAGATCAAGCGGCTTGCGCATCCGCGCCTGCATTCGCCCATCATCGGCCTCATGAATGACTATATTGTCGGCCTCAAGGAGCTCGGCCAAACGCTGCGTGCCGCCAATGATGATCTGGTCAAACGCGGTGAGCGCGACGCCTGGATTGATCTCACGAAATTTCCACTGAGCGGTGTGGAAGTGGTCGACGACTATACCTACCGCATTACGTTGAAGGGCAGTTATCCGCAGTTTCAATACTGGCTGGCGATGCCGTTTTTTGCGCCGGTGCCGCTGGAGGTCGACCGCTTTTTCGGTCAGCCAGGGATGGCGAAGAAGAACCTGACGCTCGATTGGTATCCGGTCGGGACCGGTCCGTATATGTTGACGGAGAACAACCCGAACCGGCGGATGGTGCTTGAGCGCAATCCCAATTTTCGCGTTGAATACTATCCGGTCGAGGGCGCAGCTGGTGATGCCGGGGCCGGCTTGCTCGCCGACGCGGGCCGGCGCATGCCCTTTATCGACAAACTGGTGTTTACCCTGGAGAAAGAGGGTATCCCGCGCTGGAACAAATTTTTGCAAGGGTATTACGATAATTCCGGCATCAGTTCCGACACCTTTGATCAGGCCGTACGCTTCGGTCTTGAGGGCGAGGCGGGTGTCAGTGAATCGATGCGTGAAAGGAATATCCAGTTATCGACCTCGGTTGCGGTCTCGACGTCGTATATGGGTTTTAACATGCTCGATCCCGTGGTTGGCGGTGGTGCCGATGTGGCGGGCCGCGAACGCGCCCGCAAGTTGCGGCAGGCGATTTCAATCGCGGTTGATTACGAGGAATTCATTTCGATCTTTCAGAACGGGCGTGGCATACCTGCGCAAAGCCCGCTGCCGCCGGGGATTTTTGGATTCCGCGATGGTGCCGCCGGTATCAATCCGGTGGTCTATGAGTGGCGCAACGGCGCGGCACGGCGCAAACCCATAGAGGCGGCCAAAAAACTGCTCGCCGAAGCCGGTTATCCGAACGGCATCGACAGCAAAACCGGTGCGCCGCTGGTTCTGTATTTCGATGTGACCGCGCGTGGTGCCGAGGCCAAATCAATTCTTGAGTGGTATCAGCGGCAGTTCGAAAAAATTAATGTGCAGTTGCAGGTGCGGCCGACGGATTACAACCGCTTTCAGGACAAGATCCGCAAGGGTAATGCACAGATTTTCGAATGGGGCTGGCATGCCGACTATCCGGATCCCGAGAATTTCCTGTTCCTGCTGCACGGGCCGCAGAGCAAGGTCAAAAGTGCCGGTGAGAATGCAGCGAATTATTCCAGCCCCGAGTTCGACGCACTGTTCGAAGCCATGAAGAACATGCCAAACTCACCGCAACGGCAGGAGTTGATCGATCGCGCGATGGAGACGTTGCGCCACGACGCGCCCTGGCTGTGGGGCTACCATCCGAAAGACTACGTTCTCTACCATGCGTGGTATCGCAATCTAAAACCGAACAAGATCGCTTACAACACAGTGAAGTATCAGCGTATCGACAACGCGTTGCGCGCCGAACAGCGGCGCGCCTGGAACGCACCGCACGGGTGGCCTTTTCTCATTCTGCTTGCCGTCTTCGCGGCACTGGCGGTGCCTGCGGTCGCCAGTTGGCGGCGGCGCGAACGTGGAACGGCGCGCAGATGATTGCCTATATCATGCGCCGGCTGCTATATGCGATACCGATCCTGATCGGCGTCAATATCATCACCTTCGGACTGTTTTTTCTGGTCAACACTCCCGACGACATGGCGCGCATGCAGCTCGGCGTCAAACGGGTCACGCCCGAGGCCATCACCAATTGGAAGCAGGAGCGCGGCTATGACAAACCGCTGCTGTTTAATGTGTCTGCGCCGGGTAGCGGCAAGCTCACGCAAACGATCTTTTTTGAAAAATCGTTGCGCATGTTTGTCTTTGATTTCGGCCGCGCCGACGACGGCCGCGATATCGCGCGTGAAATCGGTTTGCGCATGGGGCCGAGTCTGGCCGTCGCCGTGCCGTCTTTCCTCGTCGGCCTCTTTGTCTACATCACCTTTGCATTGGTGTTTGCGTTTTTTCGTGCCACCGCCATTGATTTCTGGGGCGTGGTGATGTGCGTGGCCGCGATGTCGATCTCGAGTATGTTTTATATCATCGGCGGCCAGTATCTGATCGCCAAGCTATGGCATCTGGTGCCGATTTCCGGTTACAGCGGCGGCGCCGACGCATGGCGTTTTGTCTTGCTGCCGGCGGCGGTCGGTGTGGTCGCAGGCTTCGGCGGCAGCACGCGGTTGTACCGTGCGTTTTTTCTCGATGAGATCAGTCGCGACTATGTGCGCACGGCGCGCGCCAAGGGCCTGCCAGAGAGTGTGGTGTTGTTCCGTCATGTGCTGAAGAACGCGATGATTCCGATCCTCACGGGTGTGGTAGTGGCGATTCCATTTTTGTTCATGGGCGGGCTAATCACTGAATCTTTTTTTGGGATTCCGGGACTCGGCAGTTACACCATAGACGCGATCAATGCACAGGATTTCGGTGTTGTGCGATCGATGGTCTTTATCGGTTCCTTGCTCTATATCGCCGGCCTGTTGTTGACTGATATTTCCTATACGCTGGTTGATCCGCGTGTGAGGTTGTCCTGATGCCATTTCAGACGGTCATTTTATGGACAGACTGGCTGATTTTTCTGCTGGTTGGCGTGATTGTTCTTGCGGCAATTTATGTGCGCAGACGGGAGCATCTGTTGGCGCCGTGGCGGCGCGTTGCCCATTCGGTGAGTGGCATGGTCGGCTTGACCGTGCTGTTGATGTTTGTGGTGGTCGGCTTGCTCGACTCATTGCATTACCGTCCGCGCATCGCTGGCAATGAGACTGCGGCGCGTGTCGTGTATGCGTCGGAAGTCAAAAGCGCGCTCGATGCAGTACTCGAGCCACTGCGCAGCCGTCGCGAGAAGACCTATTCGGCGCCGCTCGCAGCGCAGTTGTTTGCCAAGGAAACCATCGAACGCGAAGACGGCAGTCAGTCGCGCGATTATCCGCGGCTTAAATTCGGTGGCGCCCATCTCAAGAACCCGGCGGAGGAGTGGACATCCAGTATCGCCCGTTCGGCACTCGGCGGCGCGGCGGCCGGTGGGGTGGCGTGGCTGGTGATTGCGCTGTGCGTAGCGGCGGCGCTGGCGCAGACCACGCAGCAGCGCATCCATCCGGTCTGGGAGGCGCTCTGGCGCGGTGACACGGAGGTGCCCTGGCGTGCCATATTGCTGACGCTGCTCGGCTTGTGTCTGGCCGGCGGCGCGGTGATTGCGCTGGCGCAGAATTATCACGTTCTGGGCACCGACAAGGTTGGCCAGGATGTGCTCTATCTGACGCTCAAGAGTATTCGAACAGCGCTGGTGATTGGTACCCTGACGACGCTGGTGATGCTGCCGTTTGCCTTGGCGCTGGGGATTGCCGCAGGTTATTTTGGCGGCTGGATCGATGATGCGATCCAGTATCTGTACACGACGCTTAATTCAATTCCCGGTGTACTGCTGATCGCCGCCGCCGTGCTCATGATGCAGGTCTATATCGATACGCATGCCGAGCTGTTTCCAACTGCCGCGCAACGTGCCGATCTGCGGTTGCTGTTCCTCTGCATCATCCTCGGCGTCACCAGTTGGACTGGCTTGTGCCGCCTGCTGCGTGGTGAAACGCTAAAGCTGCGCGAGCTCGAATATATTCAGGCCGCGCATGCTTTCGGCGTCCGTCATCATCGCGTGATCAGCCGGCATATCCTGCCCAACGTCATGCACATTGTTTTGATTTCAGTGGTGATGGAGTTCAGCGGGTTGGTGCTCGCCGAGGCGGTATTGTCTTATGTCGGCGTCGGCGTCGATCCTTCCATGAACAGCTTCGGCACCCTGATCAACAACGCGCGTCTTGAAATGGCGCGCGAGCCCATGGTGTGGTGGTCGCTGGCGGCGGCGTTTGTATTCATGGTGACGCTGGTGCTGGCGGCGAACCTGTTTGCCGATGCGGTCCGCGATGCGTTTGATCCGCGCGTGCGCACCCGTGTGCGTCGACTGCGGAAGGTGCTGCCGGCGTTGCAGCCGGGAGCGCCGGGCTGATGAACATACCACTGCTTAAAATCACCGGGTTGTCGACCTCGCTGACCGGTAACGAGGCGGTGGTGCGCGCGATCGATGGCTTGTCGCTGGAGATCAAGCGTGGTGAAACCTTTGCGCTGCTTGGTGAATCCGGTTGTGGCAAATCGATGACGGCGCTGTCGGTGATGCGCCTGCTGCCGGAAACCGGTGAAGTTACCGCCGGCACGGTCGAACTCGACGGTGAAGATCTGCTGGCGAAATCTGAAAAAGACATGCGTGATGTGCGCGGCCGCCGTGTTGCGATGATTTTTCAGGAACCGATGCTCAGTCTTAACCCGGTGATGACCGTCGGCGCGCAGATTAGCGAGACGCTGGCGCGGCATACGGAGTTGGCGCAAGCCGCCCTCGAAGCACGCGTGCTGGAACTGCTCGCCGCAGTTGGCATTCCCGATCCGTTGCGGCGTCGTGACGAGTATCCATTCCAGTTGTCGGGCGGCATGAAACAGCGCGTCATGATTGCGATCGCGCTGGCCTGTGATCCGGAATTGTTGATCGCCGATGAGCCGACCACTGCGCTGGATGTGACGATACAGTCGCAGATACTTGATCTATTGCGTGAATTGCAGCGCACCCGCGGCATGGCGATGCTCTTGATTACGCATGATCTGGCGGTGGTGGCGGAGAACGCCCATCGTGTGGCCGTCATGTATGCAGGCGAAATTGTTGAAATGGCGACGCGCGAGCAGTTTTTCTCCAGGCCTGCGCATCCCTACTCGCGCAAGCTGTTTGATTCCTTGCCGGGTGCCCGGCGCCGCGGCGAGGCGCTGGCGGTGATTCGTGGCAGCGTGCCGCAGCTGACACAGGAATTTCGTGGTTGTCGTTTTGCCGATCGCTGTGATCAGGCCGCTGCACGTTGTCGCACGGCGCTGCCCGCCTGGCATGACTTGGGCGGCGGGCAGGGGGTGAGGTGTCATCTTTTTGCATCGGATGCCGCAGTGGCGGCGGTACTTGCCAAGGGCGTCGATAGCGTGCCCGAGGTCGTGGCGGCGTCGGCTGCCGCCTCTGGGGCCACCCCTGACTCTGCGACCGGGCCATTGCTCGAAGTTAATGATCTGAAGATGCACTTCCCGCTGCGTAGCGGCTTGTTTCAGCGCGTTAGCGGCAGCGTCAAAGCGGTTGACGGCGTATCGCTGACGCTGCATGCCGGGCGCACGCTCGGGCTCGTCGGCGAGTCGGGTTGCGGCAAGACCACCGTCGGCAAGGGTTTGCTGCGGCTGATCGAACCGACCGGCGGGCGCGTGCTCTACGCCGGCGAGGATCTGGCGCGGCTGACACGCGGCGAGTTACGCGCGCGGCGCAACCAGATCCAGATTATTTTTCAGGATCCTTATGCCTCACTCAATCCGCGCATGCGTGTGGCCGAGATCATTGAGGAGGGCATGTTGGCGCTGGGCATTGGCGATAGTGGCAAGGAGCGCCAGCGACGCATCGACCTGCTGCTCGACGAGGTCGGGCTCGCGCCAGAGATGAAATTGCGCTATCCACATGAGTTCTCTGGAGGGCAGCGTCAGCGTATCGCGATTGCGCGCGCGTTATCGGTGGAGCCGCGGTTGATCGTGTGCGACGAACCGACCAGCGCACTGGATGTATCGGTGCAGGCGCAGATATTGAATCTGCTGAAGACCTTGCAGTCACGCAAGGGGCTCAGCTACCTGTTCATCACGCACAATATTTCAGTGGTCGAGTTTCTCGCCCATGAGGTCGCCGTGATGTATCTGGGACGTATCGTCGAGCAGGGCCCGGTCGACGCGGTATTGCACGCGCCGCGTCATCCGTATACCCGTGCATTGTTATCCGCCGTGCCGCAGATCGATATTGCCGGTGGCGTGCCGCGCACTACCATCAGGCTCAAGGGCGATATGCCGTCGCCGGTGGAGCCACCTGCGGGCTGCCATTTTCATCCACGCTGTCCGTTTGCCGCGCCAATTTGCAAGCAGGACTATCCATTGTCCAGCGGGGATGGCGGGCACCTCTTGCGCTGTCATCTGCCGACAGGCACTTGAGCCAGCATGATGCGACGCCACACTTAGTGGGGGCGGCGACGGATGCAGCGCGCGTCAGCGCACGCTTTGCGCGACCACCACTTTTCTGCCGGATGCGGTGGATTTGCGCGCCACAGATTTTTGTTTTGTAGTGCTTTGTGGGCTCTTGATCGCTTTACTGGCCTTGCCGGCGGCGGCGGCTGGCATATTGGTAGCTACCAGCGGCGGTGCCGGCAGATCGGGCAGGTGCGGGGTTGCGCTTGCCGTGGTCGGGACTAGTACCGTGGCACCAATGCCGATTTTGCGTTTCGGCGTGATGTCGTTGATCTGGCGTAACTGCGCGATGGAGATGTTATAGCGTGCGGAGACGCGTTCGAGTGTGTCGCCTTTTTTCAATTCGTAGGCCTGCCACGACACCAGCGGTTCGCGGTGACTCAACAGATTCAGGCGGAAGGTTTCAGCCTTGGCCGTCGGCACGAGCAGGGTCTGTTCGCTACTGGCACGGATGACGGGCCGGCTGTAGCCGGGGTTCAGAGACATGAATTCTTCGAGCGGGGTGTCGGCCAATTTCGCCGCGAGCCGCATATCCATATGGCGATTAGTAGTCACCGTCGCGAAATAGGGTCTGTTTGGGATTTCTGCGAGCGTGAGTCCGTATTGCGCCGGGTTGGCGACGATGCTTTTCACGGCTTGCAGGCGCGGCACGTAATAACGGGTCTCGGACGGCATGGTCAGACTTTGGTAGTCGCCGGGCAGGCCACGCGCGGTGTTCTTGGCGATGGCACGCGAGACCGCACCTTCACCCCAGTTATAAGCGGCGAGTGCGAGATCCCAGCTGCCGAACATATCGTAGAGTTTTTCCAGATAGTCGAGCGCGGCGTTGGTCGCCGCCATGACGTCTCGCCGGCCGTCGTACCAGAAATTTTGCTGCAAGCCGTAGAGCTTGCCAGTGGAGGGTATGAACTGCCAGATGCCCGAGGCATGGGCACGCGAGTAGGCGACCGGATTAAAGGCGCTCTCGATCACCGGCAAGAGCGCGATCTCGGTGGGCATGCCGCGTTTCTGTACTTCCTCGACGATGTAATGCAGGTAGCGGCTGCTGCGTTCGACCGTGCGCTTAATGAAGTCGGGGTGGCCGGCAAACCAGTCGATCTGTTGCTGGACCAAGGGGCTGTTGACGTCGTTAAGCCCAAAGCCTTTGCGGATGCGATCCCACAAATTTGCTGGTGGCATGGTCAGGTCCACCGTGGGGCGGAGCTGCGTCGCGCTGGTTTCCGC